>USPU01000008.1 GCA_900556745.1 uncultured Veillonellaceae bacterium | reverse complement strand
CGACCTTGCAAAACAAAGCGGCGATTTTACTTTTAAATAAAACGGATTTGCCTTTGCGGGCGGATCTTGACGAGGTGAAGGCGCTCACCGGCGGCCTCCCGCAGGTAGCGATCGCGGCGCGTACAGGCACCGGTATGGACGAGCTCGGCAACGCGTTGGCGACCTATGTCGAGCAACACCGGCTGCAAGCCGGCGCGGACAGCGTCCTTTTGACGAACGTGCGCCAGGAGGATTTGGCGCGTCGGGCGCTCGCTTCCTTGCGTTCCGCGCAGCAGGGTCTGCATGAAGGTTTGATGGAAGATTTGATTACGGAAGATTTACGGGCGGCCTGGGACGCGTTGGGAGCGATCGTTGGGCGGAACCCGGAGGCAAGCATTACCGATGAAATTTTCCGACGTTTTTGCGTCGGTAAGTAAGGGGAAGAATATGTACGAAGTAGCAAGTTACGACGTGATCGTGATCGGCGCCGGCCATGCGGGCTGCGAAGCGGGCCTCGCCGCGGCGCGTTTGGGCGCGCGCACATTGTTGTGCACGATCAGTTTAGAAAATATCGCGATGATGCCGTGTAATCCGGCGATCGGCGGTCCGGGTAAGAGCCAGCTCGTGCGGGAGTTGGACGCGTTGGGCGGACAGATGGGGATAGTCGCCGATGAAACGGCGATTCAGATGCGCATGCTCAACCGGGGCAAAGGGCCGGCTGTCCATGCGTTACGCGCGCAAAATGATAAAAACGCATACCATCGTCGCATGAAACAAATCGTTGAAAATGAGCCGCGGCTGGATGTCAAGCAATTGATGGTAACAGATCTTCTGGTAGAGGACGGTCGCGTAACCGGAATTAAAACGGAGCTGGATGAAGCGTATCGCGCAAAAGCGGTTGTCTTGGCGACAGGAACGTATTTACAAGGTGAAATCCTGATTGGAACGCATAAGTACAGCGGCGGTCCGAACGGTTACCGAGCGAGTTTGAAACTTGCGGATTCATTGCGAGAGCATGGCGTCGAACTGCGTCGTTTCAAAACGGGCACGCCGAGTCGAGTCGATCTGCGCACGCTGTCACTTGAGCGCATGGAACGTCAGGACGGCGACAAGGATTCACACACATTTTCCTTTTTATCCGAACGCAAAGATCGTAACGCGACTTGTTGCTGGTTGACTTATACCAATGCGGAAACGCATGCGATTATTCGCGCCAACTTGGATCGAGCTCCTTTATACGCGGGGCTGGTGCACGGCGTCGGTGCGCGCTATTGTCCTTCGATTGAAGATAAAGTGGTGCGCTTTGCGGATAAAGAACGGCATCAACTCTTTATCGAGCCGGAAGGTTTGGAAACGAATGAAATGTATGTCCAGGGCATGTCGACATCGCTGCCGATGGACGTGCAGTATGCTTTTTTGCGTACGATTCCCGGCTTGGAGCATGTCGAAATCATGCGTCCGGCGTACGCGATTGAATATGAATGTCTGGACCCGTTGCAGCTGACGGCGGGCTTGCGTTATAAAAAATGCGACGGACTTTTTTCCGCCGGCCAGGCCAACGGAACATCGGGTTATGAAGAAGCCGCGGCGCAGGGTTTCATCGCCGGCATTAACGCGGCGCATTATGTACTCGGTAAAGAACCGTTTACGCTGACGCGCGCGCAAGCCTACATCGGCACGCTGATTGACGACTTGGTGACGAAGGGTACGAATGAACCGTATCGCATGATGACGAGCCGCAGTGAATATCGTCTGTTATTGCGTCAGGACAATGCGGATTTGCGTTTAACGCCGCTCGGGCGTACACTCGGTTTAGTAAGTGACGAGCGTTGGGCGCGGTATGAAGCGAAACGCGTCGCGGTGGAAGAAGGGCATCGAAAGTTGAGCGAAACGATGCTTACGCCGACAGCGGAAACGAATGCCTATCTCACGCGTTTGGGAAGCGCCGCGCTGAAAACCGGCACGACCGCTGCGCAATTATTGCGGCGACCGGAGCTTTCGTATATGGATATCGCGGATTTGCTCGGCTGGGACGATCCGGGCATCGATGTGCGGGAAGAGCTGTCTGTTTCGACCAAGTACGAAGGTTATATTACGAAACAGCAGGAACGCATTCGCCGTCAGCAGAAAATGGAAACGACGCGACTTCCGGACGATTTGCCGTACGATACGTTGCGCGGCATTTCGATCGAAGCGCGGCAAAAGCTGCAGCAGGTCAAGCCGGCCACATTAGGTCAGGCCTCGCGCGTTTCCGGCGTTTCGCCGGCGGATATTACCGTGTTGATGATTTATTTGGAGCAGCAACGGCAACAGGGAGTCAACTATGATGCCTGAAACGACAACGCTCAGCCCGGAACAAATAGCAGCGGCGGCAAAGTCGCTGGGGATCGCATTGACGCCGGAGCAAAGTCAGGCGTATGCGGCGTATTATGATGCGGTAATCGAGCGAAATCGCGTGATGAACCTGACTTCTATCACCGAGCCGCAGGAATTTTTGGCGAAGCATTATATTGATTCCTGGCTGGGCTATGATCCCGCGTATTTCCCGGCGCGCTCACGCGCGCTTGACCTCGGTACGGGCGGCGGTTTTCCCGGTATCCCGTTAGCCATTCTTACGCCGAATGTCGAATGGACATTGCTCGACTCCGTCGGCAAGAAGCTGCGCTTTGTCGCTGACGCCGCGCAAACAATCGGCCTTGCGAATGTGCAGATTCTCCATGAGCGCGCCGAATTTGCCGGGCAGGCGAAAGAATATCGCGAACAGTTTGCGGTGGTGACGTCGCGGGCCGTCGCCGATTTGCGCGTGCTCTGTGAATGGGCGTTGCCTTTTGTCGCCCGAGGCGGTTATTTTCTGGCCTGGAAAGGGCCGAAGGGCGCGGAGGAAGCAAGCGCTGCGCAACGTGCTATTCGGGAGCTTGGCGGTACGTTGTGCGAAGTGCGCAAACTGCAGCGCGGCGAATGGTTTGATGAGCGCGTGCTCTGCATCATTCAAAAAGTGCAGGCGACGCCGAAGCGTTTTCCGCGCGCGCCGGGCAAAGCAGCGAAACAACCATTATAGTATAAGTAACAGCGACTGCGACCGGAGTGAGGAGGAAAATCCATGGACGTCAAACAATATCTCGTGCATCACAAAAACAAGTTGGATTTTAAAAATATTCCGACAGCCCCACCGAAAGAAGCGGATAAACAGACGGTAAAAGAAGAACTGTTTCCGGAAGTGTTGGAAGAACTGGAAGTTTACCAGGAACGACTTTATGCCGAAAATAAACATGGCATTATCGTCGTTTTGCAAGCGATGGATGCGGCGGGTAAAGACGGTCTCATCAAGCATGTCTACACCGTTCTCAATCCGCAAGGCGTACGTGTCGCCACCTTTAAACAGCCGTCAAGCGAGGAGTTGGATCGCGATTATCTCTGGCGCGTCAATCGGGCCTTACCGCGGCGCGGCGAAATCGGCATTTTCAACCGCTCCCATTATGAAGACGTCATCGTTACGCGCGTACATAATTTATTGAAAGATCAAAACTTTCCGGGCAGCGATGTTGAAATCGACAAGGAGTTTTGGCAGGAACGCTTTCGCCAAATTAATGATTGGGAACGTTACTTGCATGAAAACGGCTATTTTATGCTGAAGTTTTTCTTGCATGTTTCGAAAGAAGAGCAGGCGGAGCGGCTGATTGATCGAATCAAACGGCCGGAAAAAAATTGGAAATTTTCCATGGCCGATATCAATGAACGCAAGTATTGGAACAATTATCAGCATGTGTATGCGGATATGATTCAAGCTACGTCGACGAAGTACGCGCCCTGGTATATACTGCCGGCGGATAAGAAATGGTACACGCGTTACTTGGCGGCGCAGGCGACCTTGCAGCTGTTGGAACAATTGGATCCGCAGTTCCCGGCACTATCCGGAGCGGAAAAGGAACATTTGGAGCATTGGCAAAAAGTCCTGGCGAAAGACAAAAACATGACCTTGGAAGATTTGTTCGGATAAGAAACGACCGTCTGCGGACGGTCTTTTCTTTGATGCGGGCGGAAGAAAAAAACAAATCGACTTTTGACAAAGCGCTGTCGGTCAGTGTGATATACTATAAAGTACGAATAGAAATGGAGGTGCCACGGTGGGCAAAATTATTGCCGTTATGAATCAGAAAGGCGGCGTAGGTAAAACGACGACCGCTGTAAACCTGGCGGCCTGCCTGGCGGAAGCGGGTCAAGCCGTACTGTTGGTAGATATGGACGCGCAGGGAAATGCGACCAGCGGTCTGGGGATCGATAAGGACCGAATCAAAAGCTCCGGGTATGAAGTGCTGATCGAAGGTGCTTCTGCCAAAAAAGCATGCGTGAAGACCGCCGTGGAGGGCTTGTCCGTTTTGCCCGCGACGATCGCATTGGCCGGCGCGGAAGTCGAATTGGTCAATATGGTTTCACGTGAAACAAAATTGCGTGACGCCTTGGACAAACTGAAAAAGAAATTCGAGTATATCTTAATCGACTGCCCGCCTTCGCTGGGACTTTTGACGGTGAATGCGTTAGTCGCGGCGGGATCGGTACTGGTGCCCATTCAGTGCGAATACTACGCATTGGAAGGGGTAGCGCAGCTTTTGCAGACGATCCGTTCGGTTTCGGGCAACTGGAATCCGAGCTTGCATTTGGAAGGCGTTGTATTGACGATGTTTGACGGTCGCACCAATTTGTCTTTACAGGTGGCTGATGAAGTCAAAAAACATTTCGGTGAAAAAGTTTATCGCACGCTGATTCCGCGCAACGTGCGATTGAGCGAAGCGCCGAGCTACGGCGAGCCGATCATTCTTTATGACGGCAAATCCAAAGGCGCGGAAGTTTATCGCGAATTGGCGCAGGAGGTGCTGCGGCGTGGCTAAAAAAGGCATGAAACTGGGCCGTGGCCTGGATGCGCTACTGGGCGGTAGCGCATCGATGGCGCAAAACGCGGTGCAGGAAATTTCGCTCACGGAGATTGTGCCGAATCCGCAGCAGCCTCGGCAGGAGTTTGCCGAAAACGAACTGAACGACTTGGCCGCGTCGATTAAAGAGTACGGCATTATTCAGCCGCTCATTGTGATGAAAGTAGAAGACGGCTACCAACTGGTCGCGGGGGAACGGCGTTTGCGCGCCGCTAAAATTGCCAAACTCCGTACCGTGCCGGTAGTCATTCGTGATTACGACGATGCCGCGCTGGCCGCGGTCGCGTTAATCGAAAACCTGCAACGTGAAGATTTGAATCCGATTGAAGAAGCGGCGGCGTACTATCGTCTGCGCGATGAATTTTCTCTGACGCAGGCGCAGATTGCGACTAAGGTCGGCCGCAGCCGTCCATATATTACCAATATGATGAGGCTTCTCCAGTTGCCGGACTTTGTACGGGAACTGTTGGCGCGGCGAGATCTCACCGTCGGGCAAGTGCGGCCTTTACTTGCGGTAGAGGATCCAGATGCGCAAGTGCGCTGGGCGCAAAAGATCGCCGCGGAAGGTTTAAGCGCGCGCCGGGTAGAAGCGTTGCTTGCCGAAAACAAAACGCCGTCGCGGAAATCGCCGAAGCAGAAAAAAACAAAAAAATCGGATGCGAACGTCGAGGCTTATCTCCATGCGGAAAGTGAAGAGCTGACCCTACTGCTTGGAACGAAAGTGGACATTACCGCGCAAGGCAGCGGCAGCAAGACGCATGGTGAAATTCGCATTCCGTACGCGAACTGGGATGAACTGGAACGGCTTTTGGCGTTACTGAAATAATGTTTCACGTGAAACAGGAGGAAGTATGGCTTGGTTGACGGAGACGACGGGTACGATCATGCTCGGCGTATTAATTGCCCTGCTCGTTATAGTATTAGTTTATGTACTTGTTTTATATACGCAAATGCGTCAATTACGACAAAAATATAATCTTTTCATGCGCGGCGAAGACGGTAAGACTCTGGAACGTAAACTTGCGACCGAAGTGCGCGAATTGCGCGAACTGGGAGCATCCATCAGCGCCATGGGCGCGGCGCAGGAAAACCTTTCTCGTGTACAACATGCCGCACTGCAGCAAGTCGGTTTTGTTCAGTACAATGCCTTTGCCGCCAACGGGCAGCAGGACAGCTTTTCCCTGACCATGCTTGACGGCCGTGGTAACGGGGTCACGGTGTCCGCGATCAGCGGCTCGGAAGAAACGCGAGTATACGCGAAAGAGATTCGCGTCGGACGCTACTTATCCCGTCCCAGCAGAGAGGAAGAAGAAAGTTTAGCGCGTGCGCTTGAACAGGGCGGCGGTCCGGAGAAAGGAACGGCATGAAGTCATTCCAAACGTCCGACACCGTCACGTGGACCATGCGCAAAAAATGGTTTTATACTTTGGTGGTGGCGGAAATCATCGTGTTGCTTGCCGCGTTAACGATGATCGGTTGGGGATACTACCAGCATTGGGAAGTGGATCGGTTGCGCGAGGAAAATGAGCTGCATCAGCGGCAGGTAGAAATCGCCAACCAAAAACTGACCGAGCTGCAAACTAAAATGCAGCGTTTAGATGCGTTGGATGCGGAAGTACGTCAAATGATCCAAGGCTCGCAGGCGGGAACCGCGCCGCAAGGCGACGGCGGTACCGTAGCGCGTGAGCCGGCAGCGACGCAGGCGGTAACGCCGGGGGCGCTGTTGGAACGCATTACCGCGCTTTCCACGCATGCCGAGCAGCGCTTCAACTCGCTTGTGATGTTACGGCAATCGTTGGCGGAAGGAATTGACCTTACGCCCGTATATCACCCTATACCGAATGACGGCGCGACCAGTGATACGCCCTCGATTTGGCCGGCGCAGGGATATGTTTCCAGCAGTTTCGGTTGGCGAAACGATCCGTTCGGCGACGGCATAGGTTTTCATGAAGGGGTAGATATCGCCGGCGATTACGGCTCTCCGATACAGGCCACCGCGAACGGGACCGTCACCGCGGCGGGTTGGGCCGGCGGCTACGGTTATATGGTGGAAATCACGCACCCGGGCGGCATCGTCACGCGCTACGGACATAACTCGTTGATTATCGCCGAAGTCGGCGACAAGGTGCAGACGGGTACCGTAATTTCATTCATGGGCAGCACCGGGCGCAGCACCGGCAGTCACGTTCATTATGAAGTGCGCGTCGATGGCGTGCCGGTTGATCCGATGTTGTTTTTACCGACAAAAAAGTAAAGACCGCTTGCGGTCTTTTTTTATTGCTCAAAATACGGTGGGAAAATTTTTCTGTTTTTATTTCCGGGCGGCCATTTTTTTGACATGGTGCCGGCGTAATTTTTATTTTGAAAATTTTATACTTCAAGGAAATGAATTAAAAAGTTTTTATGACGCGCGCCAAACAGCCGACGAAAAATTTTCGTGAAACCGACACATGGCTGCAAAAATGAAAGGCAAAATAAGGAAAGAAAATAAAAATTGAATAGTAGAAGATACAAAACAGACAAAAAAGGAAAATAGGCACAAATTTTGCGCATTTTGCGGCGGCGATGTGAAACCGTATATCGCTGAAAGACGTGGCGGTAAAAAGAGAGCGTTTTTTCAAGATGGCATTGGTGTCAGGAAAAAGCGTAGACGAAAAATTGAATAGGCTATGCTAATTTTAAAATCGTATACACGATATTGCAATGAGAGCAAGCCGTTTTTGTATTTCTTTTTCCCATTGTTTTTGGGGCAGAGGTCATGATTTCCCTACGGGCGGGAGTTTTGCAAAAGACGACAAAAAACGGCATTGTTTTTGTGTATACAAAATACCAAAACCCTGCAAAATGCTTGTAAATTAGGTGTTGACCGAGGTATTTACGGATAATATAATAAATCGCATAAGAAGTATACCTTTTAATCATGATTGGGAAAGGTAGGAGGATGCCCATGCAAACAAAGTGGCGGGCGCTGGTTATCAGCGCGCTCGTCGGTACCATTGCGTTGGTCGGTATGACCGGCTGTCAGCCGAACCGAAGTCCGAAGAATGATCATTTAGTGACGATCGGCAGTAATTTGGAAATGACCGGTTCGAACGCCAGCTTCGGCACATCGACGGTCAATGCCATGCAAATGGCGATCGACGAAGTGAACAGCGCGGACGGAATTCTCGGCAAGCAAATTCAGCTGATCGCGCTCGATAACCGCAGCGATGTCGCCGGCTCGAGTGATGCGATGTTTAAGCTGTTGGATGCTGGCGTGGTCGGCATCATCGGTCCGGATACAAGCTCGAACGTGATTGCGGTGGCGCCGATGGTAGCGGAAAATAAAATTCCGCTGATCAGTCCGAAGGCGACGCATCCGGCGGTTACGATTGATCCGGCGACCGGCAAGGTGCGGGAGTATGTGTTCCGCGCGACTTTTATTGATTCTTACCAGGGGCACATCGCCGCCGAGTTCGCTTACGGCGACTTGGGAGCACGCAAAGCCGCGATTCTGGTCGATAATGCGAGTGAATATGCGATCGGCTTGGCGGATTTCTTTACCAAGAGCTTTACGGCTGCCGGCGGTACGGTCATCGCCAAAGAAGCGTACCTGCAAAAAGACGTGGATTTTAAAGTCACGTTGACGAAGTTGAAAGCGCAACACCCGGACGTTTTGTTTGTGCCGGGCTACTACCAGGAAGTGGGCATGATTGTTCGTCAGGCGCGTGAGATTGGCTGGAATGTGCCGATCGTCGGCGGTGACGGTTGGGATTCGGATAAACTTGTGGAAATTGCGGGCGCTAAAAATCTGAACAATACCTACTACACCAACCATTACTCGCCAAATGATACGGATCCGGTGTTGCAACAGTTCATCACACGTTATGAACGTCGTTTCGGATATAAACCGGATTCCTACGCGGTGCTCGGGTACGATGCGACACGACTCTTGCTTGAAGCCATCCGGCAGGCGCAGTCGACCGATCCGCATAAGATTCAACAGGAACTGACGCAGATGCAGGATTTCAAAGCGATCAGCGGTAAAATTTCCATCGATGCCGATCACAATACCGTTTCGAGCGGTGTGGTTATTCAGTTGGTGGACGGCGAACGACGTTTCCTGAAGCGAATTCAGTTGAGTCAATAGTTATAAAAGTAGGAAAACAAGGGGGTAAGAACATGAAACAATGGCAAAAGAAAGTAGCGACGGCGGTCATGGCAATGGCGACGATCGGACTGATTGCCGGTTGCGGCGGCGATGACAAAAAAGCGGCGGCCGATACGATTAAGATCGGCGCGAACTTGGAAATGACCGGTAACCAGGCTTCCTTCGGTCAAAGCTCCGCGAACGCGATTAAACTGGCGGTGGATGAAATCAACAAAAAGGGCGGCCTCATGGGTAAGCAGGTCAGCCTGCAAGTCGGTGACAACCGCTCGGAAGCGGCCGAAGCCACGACACAGATGCAAAAACTGATCGATGACGGCGCGATTGCCACGATTGCTCCGGATACCAGCTCGAACGCGATTGCGGCGTCCGCGATCAATTCCTCCGCCAAAGTTCTCGGGATCAGCCCGACGGGTTCGAACCCGCGCGTGACCTGGGATGATAAAGCGAATAAAGTGCGCGATTTCATGTTCCGTTCCACCTTTGTTGACTCGTTCCAGGGCAAAGTTATGACGAGCTTTGCGTTACAACAGATGAACGCGCAAAAGGTAGCGATTCTTGTCGATAACTCAAGCGATTACTCCAAGGGATTAGCTAAATTCTTCGAGGAAGCGTTCACGGCCGCCGGCGGCACGGTTACCGGTACCGAAGGTTTCCTGCAGAAAGATACCGATTTCAAAGCGACGCTGACGAAAATTATTGCCAGCGATCCGGATGCGATTTTTGTACCGGCATATTACCAGGAAGTCGGCCTGATCATCAAACAGGCGCGTGAAATGGGTTACACGAAACCGATTTTGGGCTCGGACGGTTGGGACAGCGCGAAGTTGGCGGAAATCGCCGGCGCGCAAAACTTGAACAATACGTATTTCAGTAACCACTATGCCGTCGATGAAAACAATAAAAAGGCGATGGATTTTGTGGCGGCCTATGAAAAGGCCTACGGTGTGAAACCGGATGCGTACGCGGCGCTCGCTTACGATGCGATGTACATGATCGCGGATGCGATTACTCGCGCGAATTCGGTAGAACCGGAAAAAATTAAAGATGCGATGGCCAAAACGGAAAACTTTGAAGGCGTCTCCGGTAAGATGCGCATTGACGAACGCCATGACACGATCAAAGGCGCGTATATTATGACCTACAAAGACGGCGCTCTGAAGTTCCTGGCGAAGGTAGAACCGTAAGCAAGAAGTGTAACGCGCGGCGTTCCTCGCCGCGCGCTGCCTCGTAGCAGCAGTAAGGAGGGGAAGAAATGGAGTCCGCTTGGTGGGTACAGGTGATCCAGCAGATGATTAACGGTGTTTCGCTGGGCAGTATTTACGCGCTGATTGCGTTGGGCTACACCATGGTGTATGGGGTCATGCGCCTCATCAACTTTGCCCACGGCGATATCTACATGCTGGGGGCCTACGTCGGTTTTTTTGCGACGACGGCGGGACAAATGTCATTTTTTCCCGCGTTGATCACCGCGATGGTGGTCATGGCTATTGTCGGCGTAGTCGTAGAGAAAATCGCCTATCGGCCGATGCGAAACAGCCCGAAAATCGCTCTGTTGATTACGGCGATCGGCGTCAGTTTGCTGATCGAATACACGACGATGTTTTTCCTGACACCGCAACCGCGGACGTTTCCGCCGGTGTTTGAGAATACGACATACAACCTCGGTCCGATCGTGGTCAGTCTGCAGCAAATCGTCATCTTGGTGTCCGCGCTGGTGCTGATGGCGTTATTGACCTACATTGTGCAATACACGACGATGGGCAAAGCCATGCGCGCTGTTTCGTTTGATACGGAAGCGGCGCAGTTGATGGGCATCCATGTCGATCGCGTCATTTCGTTTACGTTCGCGTTGGGTTCGGGTCTCGCCGGCGCGGCGGGCGTGCTCGTCGGCATCTACTACAACTCGATTGATCCGCTGATGGGCATCATGCCCGGTCTGAAAGCTTTCGTCGCCGCCGTTTTGGGCGGTATCGGCATCGTGCCGGGCGCGATGTTCGGCGGTTTGATCCTCGGTGTCGTGGAAGCGCTCGTGAGCGGTTTTATTTCTTCGACATTCCGTGATGCGGCGGCGTTCGGGATCCTCATCTTAATTTTGCTGATTAAGCCGACCGGCTTACTGGGCAAAGTGGAAGGGGAAAAGGTGTAATGATGATAGCCAAAAAACGTAAATACGACGCCCTTTGGTGGGTGTTGGCGCTCGCCCTTTACGCCGTTTTCTACTTCCTCGTCGAAGAAAAAGTTTTGCCGAATTTCTGGCGGCTGCAGGTGGTCGTGATTGCGATCAACATTATTATGGCGGCGAGTCTGAACCTGATTAACGGTATCACCGGTCAATTTTCGCTCGGTCACGCGGGCTTTATGGCGGTGGGCGCGTATGTCTCCGACGTCGGCACCGTCTTTTATGACTGGCCCTTTGCCGTGAGTCTGTTAGCGGGCGGTCTCGCCGCCGCGGCGATCGGTTTTCTGATCGGTATTCCGACGTTGCGGCTGGACGGGGACTACCTGGCGATTGCAACGCTCGGCATGGGGGAGATTATCCGCGTTTGCATTTTGAACATCGAAGCGGTCGGCGGCGCGTCCGGCATGACGGGAATCCCGAAAGAAACCACTTTTTCATGGGTGTTCCTGATGATGTTGGTCACGTTGTATGTGCTGAAAAACATGATTAATTCGACCTACGGCCGCGGCTGCATCTCCGTGCGTGAAAACGCGATCGCCGCGGAAGCGATGGGGATCCATACGACGCGCTACAAGGTGCTCGCGTTTACGATTGGCGCGCTGTTTGCCGGACTTGCGGGCGGGCTTTTCTCGCATTACTTTTCCATCGCGCACCCGTCGAGTTTTACGTTCCTGAAATCGTACGACTACCTCACCATGGTCGTGCTGGGCGGTCTCGGCAGTATGACGGGCTCGGTGGTCGGCGCGGTGATGCTGACATTTCTCACGGCGGCGCTTTCGGATTATCCGGAATTCCGCATGATTATTTACGCGCTGATGCTCATCCTCTTGATGATGTTCCGGCCGCGAGGCCTGTTCGGCAACCAGGAACTGACCTCGCTCCTGCCGAAGTGGGGCAAGGGAGGTGACCGTCATGGCGCTCTTAGAAACGACTAGTGTCGCCAAAATTTTCGGCGGTATCAAAGCCGTGCAGGACTTTACGATACATATTGACGCGGGCGAATTGATCGGCCTGATCGGTCCGAACGGCGCCGGAAAAACGACGGCGTTTAATCTCTTGACCGGCGTGTATCGTCCGAGCATGGGCGAGATTCGCTTTGACGGACAGTCGCTGGTCGGTAAAAAACCGTATCAGATTACCGCGGCGGGGATCGCACGAACATTTCAAAACATTCGTCTTTTCGGCGATCTTTCCGTACTGGAAAATGTCAAAATCGCCTGCAACCTGCACGCGCGTTATTCGCTTTTGGAAAGCGTATTGCGCGTCGGTCGCTACGGTCGTGAAGAAGAAGCAATCGAAGCGCGGGCGTTACAATTATTGCAACTTTTCAATCTTGACGCCAAACGCGACGAACTGGCGTGCAACTTACCGTACGGCGAACAGCGCCGTCTCGAAATCGCGCGCGCGTTGGCGACCAAACCGCGTTTGCTGCTTTTGGATGAGCCCGCGGCGGGGATGAATCCGCAGGAAACGGCGGAGCTGACGCAATTAATTCGGCGCCTGCGTGATGAATTTTCCCTGGCGATTCTTTTGATCGAACACGATATGGGTCTGGTCATGCAACTTTGCGAACGGATTTATGTACTGGACTACGGTAAAATTTTAGCGCATGGCGTACCGGATGAAATTCGCCACAATCCGGACGTTATCAAGGCTTATTTGGGAGCGGAGGCATAAGATGCTCGAAGTCAATGATATCCACGTGTATTACGGCGCCATCCATGCCTTGAAAGGCGTGAGCCTATCCGTGAAGGAAGGACAGATCGTCGCTCTCATCGGAGCCAACGGCGCCGGTAAATCCACGACGCTTCGGACGATTTCGGGCCTGCTGCGACCTAGGGTCGGCGACATCACTTTCGAAGGCGACAGTATCACGAAGAAAAATGTGCAGTCGATTGTCCGCAGCGGGATCAGTCAGGTGCCGGAAGGGCGCCGCATTTTCGCGCCGCTTACCGTTTTGGAAAATCTTGAACTCGGCGCTTTCACCCGCAAAGATAAAGACGGCGTCGCCCACGACATGGAACTGGTTTTCAAACGCTTTCCGCGGCTGGCGGAACGTAAAAAACAGTTGGCGGGTACACTTTCCGGCGGTGAACAACAAATGCTCGCGATGGGGCGCGCGTTGATGAGCCGGCCGCGGCTGCTGCTTTTGGACGAACCGTCCATGGGGCTTTCGCCGTTATTCGTCAAAGAAGTTTTTGATATCATTCAGCATATCAATGAGCAGGGCACCACGATTTTGCTCGTCGAGCAAAATGCGCATATGGCGATGTCGATCGCAGATTACGCATACGTTCTGGAAACCGGTAAGATTACGTTGGAAGGACCGGGTCAGGAACTGATGCAGAGCGAAGCCGTACGCGCGGCGTACCTCGGAGGCTGAACACGAAAAAAGACCGTTTCACGTGAAACGGTCTTTTTGATGTTTTTTACCACGTCGGTATGGGAAAGAGAAAGCGCGCCAGATAAATCACTGAGGTCAGCGTGAAACAACTCATGACAAACCCGAGCAAGACGACTTGCGTGGCATAGCCGGGATAGTTGTCGAAGTCGACGGCGAACATGACGCTGTTGACGGCGCTCGATATGGCGGAGAAAATCAAAAATACCTGCGAGGTCAGCGGATCGAAACGACCGTACGTGTAAATAATCGCGAGAGCAAAGAGCGGACCGAGGATCAGACGAGTGAAGATCGCGAGCCACACATCGGGGTTGAACCAAGTCAATGTCGTGCGGTGCAGCTGAATGCCCAGCGTCACCATCGCGATGAACGGCAAGGACTTCGCCACCATGGAAACCATCGGCCAAACGAACCAGGTGTCTACCGGAAGCGCCAGCCATTTACAAAACACGACGCCGAAAATGACGTACAATGTCGGCATATGCAAGATCATCAGCGTCGCGTCGCGCGCCGTCATGCGACCCTTGCCGGCCAAGTATAGGCCGATGGTGTTGACGGAAGCGTTCGTCAAGATTAAAAGCACGGTGATGGCGGCCATCGCCGCATCATGATACGGCGCTTCCAGGCCCTTGGTAAAAGGCGGATTGGAATAGATCAACGTGATCATCGAGACGCCTACGTTACCGCAGTTGCTGAACATCGTGCTGACGCGAAACGTCTCCCGCATGCCGCTGTCGTAGCCTCGCAGCTTGGCAATGCCGGTGGCGAACAGACTGTGGAGCAGAAAAAGCAACGCGCCCGCCGCAAACAAAATCAGCATGCCGGTATCGAAAGGCATCAGGAAAATGCTGCGGAAAACAAACGAAGGTAAGATGATATAAAACATTAATTTGGTTAAAGATTTGACATCAATCGGAAACATGCTGGCCAGCCAATAGCCGAGCGCGACGATCCCAGTCAGTGGCAACATGTTGTACGCTAAAATATGAATAATTTCCATCGCTGGCCCCCCTTGCTATTGATAGAATAGCACAAAATGAAAAAATGTGCGAGACGCTCGCACGACAGGTCAGCGCATATGGTAAAATAGATAAAGTATCATTACAGTGCGAAACTATTTTGACGGGTGCCTTTGCGGCACGGGATGGGATGACGGGGTGAGCGGGTGCAGTTAAAGAAAACGGTATGGCGATTACGCGCGCAAGGCGGTTATGACAGGCCGCCTGTTTGGCGACTGCCGACAACAAAAACGGTAACGGACGCGCTCTCGCAAACGATTCAAGGCGCGCCGGCGCCCTCGCTTATCGCGCTGCAGGAAGCGTTTGCCGCGTATTTACAACATCACGGCGCAGCCGTTACGCCCGCCGCGATTCGCTTCGGCATTCGTAAAGAGGAATTGGCGACGCTTTGGGAAGCAGGTCATATTTTCGCCGTCGCCGAGCCGGACGAGCTGACTATTTTTGATCGCCAGGTGGCGGAAGGTCATACCGGCGACTGGGACGCGGGTTACTATCGCGGCGTGGAATATATCAGCGGTTTTGATGAAATCGATTGGCGCATCGGTTTACCGGCGCATGAACCCGGATTGTTGTATATCGCGCAGCCGTCACTCGCGACGGGGGTCGCGCTGACCGCGCGCGATCAGTTGCGTTGGGTGCGTTACGCCGAGCAGTCGGGCCTGACGCTGATTGCCGACGCCAGTTTTGCGCCGTATTTAAGGGAGGCGCAGTCGTTTTACGCGATCGACGGAGCCGCATCATGCGTGCTGACCGTGTATGATTTCGCCGCGCTCGGTTTGCCGGGTTTAACGGCGGTCGTCGTGCCGGATGAATTCGCGGCCGATCGTTCGGACCAACATGCGTATCCGGCGGCGGATGTCGTGCGCAAGTATCTCGGCGCGCCCGACGTGTCGCCGCTGTTGCTCGCGGGACTGCATGCGTGGTTGAGCGACGCGGGGCAAACGGAATGGAGCGCGACGTTGGAAACGTACGCCGCGCGCCAGAGAATCGTTCGCGACGAGCTTACGGCAAGAGGGATTCCCTATTGGGGCGAACCGACGTTACCGTATTTGTGGCTAGCGGCGCAGGATCTGCCGCGGCACGAAGCCTTTTCCGCGACGGAACTTGTGGCGGGCGAAGTGTACGGCGGCGCGGGAGAGACCTTTGCGCAACTGCGCTTAACGCAGGCATAAAGAATAGAGTGAGGTAGGTATGAGTACAAATTTACAGGTAGGCATTGTCGGTTTACCGAATGTCGGTAAATCGACGTTATTTAACGCGATTACCAAAGCGGGCGCGGAAGCGGCGAACTATCCGTTCTGCACGATCGAACCGAACGTGGGCATCGTGGAACTTCCCGATGCGCGACTCGATGTGCTGACGGAAATGTTTCAGCCGGAACGGCGCATTCCCGCCGTTATGCGCTTCGTCGATATCGCGGGTCTGGTGGCGGGCGCGTCGAAGGGCGAAGGCCTCGGCAATCAATTTCTCGCGCATATTCGTGAAACGGACGCGATCGCGCAAGTCGTGCGCTGCTTTGAAAATGAAAATGTCACGCATGTGGAAGGTTCGATTGATCCGCTGCGCGATATTGAAATTATTATGACGGAGCTGGGTCTTGCCGACTTGGACGCGGTGGCGAAACGCCGTCAGCGGATTGAAAAAGTCGCGAAATCCGGCAACAAAGAAGCGAAAGCGGAACTCGATGTGTTGCGTAAAGTCGAAGCGTGTTTGAGCGAAGGCAAACCCGCGCGTCTGGTGGAACTGACACCGGAAGAAGAAGCGCTGATTCGCGAATTGAATTTGCTCACGCGCAAACCGGTATTGTATGTCGCCAACATCGGCGAAGACGAAATTTCCGATCCGCTGGCGAATCCGCACGTCGTGCGCGTCAAAGAATTGGCGGAGTCGGAAGGCGCGCAATGGGTCACGATTTCCGCCGCGATCGAAGCGGAAATCGCCGAGCTCAGCCCGGAGGAAGCGAAAGTTTTCCTGGAGGATTTGGGCGAGGAGGAAGCGGGTCTGGATCGTTTGATCAAAGCCGCGTACTCGCTGCTCGGCTTAATCAACTTTTTCACCGCCGGCAGTGACGAATGCCGCGCCTGGACCATTGTCGAAGGCACGAAAGCGCCGCAGGCCGCGGGTAAAATTCACAC
This sequence comes from uncultured Veillonellaceae bacterium, assembly GCA_900556745.1. Taxonomy (GTDB): domain Bacteria; phylum Bacillota; class Negativicutes; order Veillonellales; family Negativicoccaceae; genus Negativicoccus. Next base: position 9,210 of record USPU01000008.1, on the reverse strand, counting down.
GGATATCGAACGCGGTTTCATTCGCGCGGAAATCGTTTCTTACGATGATCTGATCGCGGCCGGTTCGATGGCCAAAGCGCGTGAAGAAGGCGTGCTGCGACTCGAAGGCAAAGATTACGTCATGCGCGACGGCGACGTCACGTATTTCCGGTTTAACGTATAAGTAAAATTAACTGCGCCGTCCGCGACATGGTTCGCGGGGCGGCGGCTACAGTGATATTTAGCATGCGCCCATAGCTCAGGGGATAGAGCAGCGGTTTCCTAAACCGCGTGTCGGATGTTCGAATCATCTTGGGCGCACCAACGATTTCGGGAGGCATTATGAAACCTACGGTATTTCCGTTGGCGACGGACCGGGTTCGCGTGACCATGGAAGATTTGGCGCAGGCGATTGTGGAGGCGCGACGTTGTTTGCATTGCCCGCGTCCGACCTGCCGGACCGGTTGTCCGGTCGGTAATGAAATCCCTCAATTTATCACTGAACTGGCCGCCGGTAATATCGGCGCGGCAATTCGGATCATTAACGAACGCAGTAATTTGCCGTCCGTCTGCGGACGCGTGTGCCCGCACGAAAATCAATGCCAGGGGCACTGCATTTTAAATCGACGTCATCAGCCGGTCAAAATCGGTCTGATTGAAAGCGTTATCGGCGATGTGGCGAACGCCATGATGCTCAATACGCCGCGACGATTGCCGCGCAAAAAAGAAAGGGTGGCGGTCATCGGCTCCGGACCGGCCGGGTTAACGGTGGCGAACGATTTGCGCCAACTCGGTTACAACATTGACGTGTACGACAGCGCGGCGGAACCGGGCGGCGTGTTGCTGCACGGGATCCCTTCGTTTCGGATCAATAAAGCGGTCGTGCGCTTTGAAACGGAACGGCTGGCCGCCATGGGCGTGAAATTTCTTTGCGGCCAAACATTCGGCAAGGATTTTACGCTGGCGGATTTAGAGGCAGATGGCTATCAGGCCGTTTTTCTCGGCGTCGGCACGACGCAACCGCGGGATCTGCCGTTGCAAAATGATGACCTGCCGGGCGTGTTGCAGGCGATGGATGTGCTGCATGCGGCACAGGCGCTGGCGGATCATCAACTGACGAAAGAAGAATTTGTCATTCAGCGCGAGGATCGCGTGGTAGTGATCGGCGCGGGCAATGTCGCGATGGATGCGGCGCGTACGGCGTTGCGCGCGGGCGCGCGGAAAGTCACGGTCGCGTATCGGCGCACGCGGGAATTTATGGCCTGTTTGCCGTCGGAATACGAAGCGGCGGCAGCGGAAGGCGTCGAGTTCCGATTCTTGGCGGCGCCCGTCGGCGTGTCGGGCCATGAAAAAGTCGGCGCTTTTATCTACGAAGAGCAGGCGATCAATGACTTGGGCGAGCTGCACGGTACGGGCAAGCGTAAGGAAATCCCTGCGGACAAAGTGATTATCGCGGTAGGGCACGTGCCGAGCACTTTGTTGCGGGCGAGTCTGCCGGATCTCGATAGCGATCACGCAGGCTATATTCAGGTGCGAAAAGAACCGTACTACGGCGCGACGAACCTGCCGGGCGTATTTGCGGCGGGGGATATCGTGCACCGTCCGGCGACCGTGGTGTTGGCGATGCGTGAAGCGAAAAAGACAGCGCAGGGCATGGCAGCTTATATGGATAAGCTCGCCGCCACAAAAAAAGCTTCTGAAGGTAAAAAAGACGCGGCGAAGAATCCGGATACATCCGCGAAATAAAAGCATGAATATGCGCAAAGAAAACTGCTTCGAAAAAGAAAGTTTTTCGAAGCAGTTTTTTGTGATATAATAAAAATCTGTGTTATTACAATCAAATGCGTCTAAATACAACGAAACGAATGAATCGTTACGAATGGGTAGAATCGCGGAAGAAAGAAGGAATACGATGGAATTATGGCGCAAAAATTTATACTATTTGGTCGCGGTGCAGATTTTAGCGGGGACATCCATTATCGGTTTGATTTCCTTTGTGCCGTTATTTGTACACGAACTCGGGGTGACGGATCCCGGCGCGGCCGGCATGTGGGCCGGTCTGATTACGGGTGTGACGAGTTTTACGGCGGCGTTGGCCAATCCGTATTGGGGCGCGTACGGTGATCGTAAAGGTCACAAACGAATTTTACTGCAAATTTTAGCGGCGCTTACGGTGGTGCTCGCGCTGATGTCATTGGTTCAGACACCGTTTCAGCTGTTGCTTCTGCGCTCTATTCAAGGCTGCGTGGGCGGCTTTATCGCGGCGGGTTTGGCGATGGTGGCGATCATCACGCCGGAAAAATATTCGACGTACGCGCTCGGCACGTACCAGACGGGAATCGTCCTCGGGGCGACGATCGGGCCGGTGTTCGGCGGGATTCTCGCGGATATCATCGGTTATCGTGAAACGTTTCTTTGCTTCGCGGCGCTGCTGGCTTTGGGGTGCTTCGTGACGTACCGTTGCATTCACGAAGATTTTCAGCCGAAACCGCAAAAGGCGAAAGAATCTATCATTAAAAATGTGGGTTACTTTTTCTCTTTGCCGATTGTACGCTTGATGATGCTGATTCAATTTTTCGTCAACTTCGCGTTGACCGGTTTGGGGCCGATTTTGCCGTTGTACGTGAAAGGCATGGTGGGCGATGTTACGGTGCTCGCCAGTATTTCGGGGATCATTTTGGCCATCGGCGGCGTCGCCAGCGCGACGACATCGCTCAACATGGGACGCATCATCCAATGGTTGAGTCATCGCGAAGTGCTGCTGATCGGATCATTTTTAGCGGGGCTCTTTTTCATCGCCCAATATTTCGCGCCGAATATCTGGTGGCTCGGGTTGTTCCGTTTCTTCAACGGCGCGGCGATCGGTTGTTTGATGCCCAGTGCGAATGCGATTATTGCGCGCTCCGTGCCGGATGAAAAACGAGGTATCGCGTTCGGCGTCACGTCCAGTTTTTCCTTGATGGGTAACGTATTCGGACCGATGGTGTCCGGCTACCTGGCGATGACATTGGGGTTGAGCTCGGTCTTTTGGTCGACCGCGATTGCTTTTTTCCTGATCACGGCCATGGTGTATACGCAATTATCCGAAAAACAAGTTCAGAAACATTTTTAAGCCGGAGCGCGTCTCCGGTTTTTTCATGCAAAAAATAAAAGCGGCGCGCGTCCTTTGCTATAATAAAACGAAAAGGAGGAGCTATGGCAGACGCAATCGAATTATGGCTCGGACGCTTCAAGGCGTTACGGGATCACGCGGCGGCGCATCCGCTCGAGCGTTGCATTTTGCTGGTGCCCGACGCGGCGACGTACACGGTGGAACGGGAACTCGCCGCGTATTTACTGGGGCGCGGTTTCGGCAATATCGAGGTGCTCGGTTTCGCGCGGCTCGCGTATCGCATCTTTGATGAACAGGGCACGCAGGGCGGCAAAGGATTGTCCGTGCTGGGTCGGCAAATTATTTTGCGGCGCCTATTGCTTGCGCACGGCGACAAGTTTACGACGCTTGCCCGCGCGGCGCGACAACCGCATTTCACCGAAGTGTTTGATCACCAGCTGCAGGAATTGGGTCATTACCAATTGGAGCCGGACGATTTGCGTCGGGCGGCGGACGAAGCGACCCCCGTGCTCGGCAATAAACTGCGGGACACGGCGTTGTTGGCGCAAGCCTATCAGGAGTATCTGGCGGCGCATTTTCCCGATTATGAAGCGCAAACGGAAAATCTGTTGCGCGCTATTGAAACGTCGCAATACCTTGCCGAAGCGTCGATTTGGGTTGACGGCTTTCTCGAATTTCTGCCGCGCGACTGGACGATTGTCGAGGCGGTCATGAAGCGGGCGAAACGTGCCGTCATGACGTTGCTTTTGCCGCCGGAAGATCCGCTGCAGGCGACGGCGCCGACATCGCTTTGGCACAGCTCCTGGAAAATTTACGAAGCGGCGCATCACGCGTTTGCAAAGATTACCGAAATCGGTTTGACGGACACACCGCGTTGGCCGCATTCACAGCTGGGTTTGGCGGCGGAAAAAGTGACCCGCGGCGAAGCAAGCGATGCCCCCGTCGCCGGCTTGCGCGTCACCGAAGCGGCGAATCGTAACGAAGAGACCGCGGCCGTGGCGACCGAAATCCAGCGGCTTGTGCGGGAAGAGGGGTACCGTTACCGCGATATCATTGTTTTGCTGCGGCATCATGACGCGTATACGGAGCGCTTGCGCCGCACGTTTGAGCGCTACGAGATTCCGTATTTCACGGATCGGCGGCAGGCGATGCGCCACGACGCGTTGGCGGTCTTCGTAAGCGCGGCGCTGACCTTGACGGCGCAAGGTTATACCACGCCGCAGGTACTGCGTCTGCTGAAAACCGGATTGCTGCCGGTGGCGACGCGCGATGTGGAAGAACTGGAAATGTATTGCCGCGAGTTTGCGATCGGTCGCGGCGACTGGACGAAAGACGAACCCTGGCGGCATCGCCGCATTCGCCGTCTGGAAGCGCCCGAGCCGGTGACGGAACGCGAGCAGGCGCGTTGGGATCGGGTCAACGGCGTGCGCGCGACGCTTAACGAATGGCTGGCGCCGCTGGCGCAAGTGTTTAAAACGAAGGCGACCGTACGTGAAGTGGCGCTGGTCATGTATGATCTGCTCGCCCGCTTGCCGCTCGAAGCGGAATTATTAACGCACGGCGAAAATCTGACGGAAGAAATTTATCGCAGCCGCCAGCAGGTCTTGCAACGCATTTACGCGCTTTTGGATGAATGGGTCGAAGTCGGCGGCGCGGAAGTGTGGCCGGCGCGAGATGTGGCGCGCATTTGGACGGATTTGCTCGCGGAGTTGAGTTACGCGTTGATTCCGCCGACGCTTGATCACGTCACTTTCACGACGATTGACCGCGGCTACCCGCTCAACGCGCGCGCGGTCTTTGTGCTCGGGCAAAATGAAGGCGTCTTTCCCGTGCGTCCGCAACCGTTGAGTTTATGGTCGGATCGCGATCGTACGGAACTGGCGCGACTGGACCTGGCTTTCGGCACGGACTCGGTCACACTTGCTTTGCAGGAACGGCAATGGCAATATTTGGCGTGGACGCGCGCCGAAGAAAAACTGTATCTGAGTTACGCGCGCGCCGATGAAGATGGCAGCGCGTTGGAACCGGCCTTTTTACTGCGACGCTTGGTCACGCTCGGCTGGACGGATTCCATTCATCCGGCGGTCAGCTCTTGTCCGGAGGATGGTTGGGTGCGACCGCGTCAAAGTTTGGCGGGATTACCGCAGGCGCTGCGTGAAGAATCGCCCGCGGAAGAATGGTTCGGCCTGTACGACTGGGCGATGCGGCAACCGTCGCATGAAGGCGCGGCGTACGCGTGGACGCGCAGTCTGTTTTATACGAATCGGGCGGCGGTGTTAGGTCCCGCGCTCAGTCGCAAACTCTACGCGCCGCAAGGCACCTTTCACGCCTCAGTCACCGCGTTTGAAATGTATCGCGCCTGCCCGTTCCGCTTTTTCGCGCGCTACGGTTTGCATTTGGACGAACCCGCGCGCGGCGAATTGACCCCGGCGGATTACGGTTCGTACATGCACGCGGCATTGCACCAATTCGGTGCGGAACTGCTGACGCAGACGCGTGAATTTCGCGATGCCGGTCCGGCGGAAATCACCGATCGCAGTCGGGCCATTGCGGAACTTATCGCGCCGCGCGTGCAAAATGACCGCTTCGCGACGAATCCGTTTTACTCGTACATCCGTACGCAGCTGGATCGAACTTTACGGGAAACGTTGACGCGTCTGGCGGAATGGTCACAACGCGGCGCGTTCCAAACCGCCGGCTTGGAAGAAGTGTTCACGTTGCCGGTCGGCAGTATCGGCGACACGGAATTCACATTGGTCGGCACGATCGACCGGCTGGATTATTATCGCGATCCCGAAACGGGAAAGACGTACTACCTGATCATCGATTATAAAACGGGCGATACGAAGATTTCGCTCGGCGATTTGTACTACGGTCTGCGTTTGCAGCTGGCGACGTATTTGTACGCGGCGTTGCGGCGGGGTGACGGCGAAGCGCTCCCGGCGGGCATTATGTATGTGTATGTGCAGGATGAACGCGCCGATTTGAACGCGCCGCCGCGCGATGACGCGACGATTCGCAAAGCGCTCAAGCAGCAATTGCAGACGCAGGGCTATTTCCTTTCGGAACGCGAAATTTTAGAAAAAATCGACAGCGAAGTCGGCGAGGAAATTTCCTTTTTGCCGATTCGTATTAATAAAGACGGCAGCCTGCGCAAGGACGCCAAGGCGGAAAACGCGGCCGCGATGCGGTTGATTGTCGCGTATATAGCGACGCTTTTGCCGCAAATCAGCGCGCAAATTTTGGCGGGACGGATCGATGTTATGCCGTATCGCCAAGGCGACAACGTGGCCTGCAAGTACTGCCCGTACCGCGCGGTTTGCGGGTTTGACCCGGCGCTTGCCGGCAATCGCTACCGCTACTTGCCGAGTTTGAATGATGAAGAAGCTCTGGAAAAAATGACCGCGACAGTCGCAAAGGAGACCGGCGATGCAATGGACAACTGAACAGGAAGCGGCGATCACGAGTCGTCGCCAAAATCTTTTGGTCGCCGCCGCGGCAGGCTCAGGTAAAACGGCGGTGCTCGTCGAACGCATCATTCGGCGGCTTTTGGATCCGCACGATCCCGCGGACATCACCCGTATTCTCGTCATGACGTTTACGCGGGCGGCGGCGCAGGAGATGCGGACACGCATCGGCACGGCGCTCGCCGCGGCCGCCGCGACGACGCCTTCGGCGCACATCGATCGACAATTGGCGTTGCTGGGGTCGGCGCAAATATCAACGATCCACGCGTTTTGCCAGCAAATCATTCGCCAATATTTTTACCGTTTGGATTTGGACGCGGGGTTTCGTCAGGGTGGCGAGCAGGAGTTGGCGCTCGGGCGGCTGGAAGCCTTGGAGCAGACGCTGTTTGAAGCCTATGAAGAGGCGTCGCCGGAATTTTTGCAATTGGCGGACTTTTTCCGCACAAAAACGAATGACGCGCAACTGCGCGCCGCGGTGTTGCGACTGTATGAATACAGCCGCAGCATGCCGTTTCCTGAAGCGTGGCTGGAGGCGCTCGCCGCGCCGTATGCCGAAGCGGACTTGGCGGATCTGACGCCGCTTTGGGAAGAGTGGCGCACTGGCGTCACGCAATGGCGAACGCAATTACAGGACGCGCTGGATGAATTGGCGTTGTACCCGCAACTGCAAAACGCGTGGGAGGTTTTGGCGGCGGATTACGCGACCGCGACGGCGCTTTGTGAAGGGGAAGACTGGGACGCGATTTATGACGCGGCGCAGACCTACGCGCCGATGCGTTGGCCGGGCGGCAAGCTGAAGGACGAGGCGGCGAAAGCAGCCAAGACGGCGGCCAAAGAACTTCGCGACGCCGGGAAAGCATGGTTGAAGGGCTGGACGGAAGGTATTTTAGCCGCCGCGCCCGCGACCTGGCGGGAAGATTTGCAAGCGACCGCGCCGCTCGTCACGGCACTCGTCAAGGTGACGGAAACGTTTGCGGCCGCGTACGCGGCGTGGAAAAAATCGGAGCGCCTGATCGATTTCAGCGATTTGGAACATTACGCGCTCACGCTGTTGCTCGCGCCGGAATCCACGCCGGAGGCGCCGATGCGGTCGGATATCGCGCGGGAACTCGCCCGCGAGTACGATGAAATCATGGTTGACGAATACCAGGACACGAACGGCGTGCAGGAACTGATCGCAAGCCTGATCGCGCGCGCGGATAATCGGTTCATGGTGGGCGACGTCAAGCAAAGTATTTACCGTTTTCGGCTGGCGGATCCGACTATTTTTCTCGGTCAGTACGAACGTTTTTCGCGAGACGCGCAGGCGCCTTCGCGCCGCATTGATTTACGGGAAAACTTTCGCAGCGATCGCACCGTGTTAGACGCGGTGAATGAAGTATTCGCTCGGATTATGCAACCGCCCGCCGCCGAATTTTCTTACGATGAAAACGCGGCGTTTATTCCCGGACGGACGATTACGGACGCGCCGGAAAACTGGGTCGGCGGTTCGGTCAGCGTGCGCTTTGTCATGCCTTCCGATGACGCAACGACGGCGGACGCGGCGGATATTCCGCCCGCTGACGATGATGCGGAGGAAGAACCGGTATCGGCGATGGAAGCGCAGGCGCAGGCAATCGCGGATGAGTTGTTGCATTTGCACGAGACGGCCGTCGTGCAGGAAAATGACGGCGCGTTTCGTCCGTTCCGCTGGCGCGACGCGGTAGTTTTGATGCGTTCGGTCGCGTCTCGGATTGATGTCTTTGTCGAAGTGTTGCGCTCAGCGGGTATTCCCGTGTACGCGGAACAGGCCGGCGGTTATTTTGCGGCGACCGAAGTGCAGACCATGCTTTCGCTTTTACGTTGGCTCGATAATTCCCGACGCGATTTGGAGGCGGCGGCCGTGTTGCGCTCGCCGCTCGTCGGTTGCGATGAACGCGATCTGGCGGAAATGGCGTTGTTGCGCAATGAGGAAGCGCCGGCGCTGTGGGATGTTTTGCCCGCTTGGCTTGCGCGCCTTGCCGATGAAGAAAAGCGCGGCCGTGTCGGAGCGTTTTACGCCTTGCTCTCCGGTTGGCAGTTGTTGGCGCGGCAAGCCGGCATCGGTCAGCTGGTGCGGCGCATCTACGAAGAAAGCGGGTATCATGCGTACGTCGGCGGCTTGCCGTCGGGATCGTTGCGGCGCGCGAATCTGGAAGCGTTGTACGCGCGCGCGGTCGAGTTTGATGACGGAGCCGGTGGCGGGATCTCGCGCTTTTTGGAATATTTGGAAGAGCTGCAGCGGCAAAAGCAGGATTTGTCGGTACCGTCGACCATGGGCGAAAACGAAGACGCGGTACGCATTATGACGATTCACAAAAGCAAGGGGCTGGAATTTCCGGTTGTGTTTTTGGCGAATATCGACAAAGAGTTTAACCGGAAAGATACGCAGGCGCGTCTTTTATTGCATCGTCGCTACGGGATCGGGTTGTCTCGTTACGATGCAACGCGTCATCTGACGTACCCGACGGTGCGCTGGCATTTGCTGCGTGAAATTTTACGGCGGGAAACGCTGGCGGAAGAGCAACGGCTTTTGTACGTGGCCATGACGCGCGCGCGGGATAAACTGTATCTTTACGCGGGGCCGTCACCGACCGGCGCGCATGTTTCTCCGGAGGCCGCGCGTTCCTACCT
>USPU01000007.1 GCA_900556745.1 uncultured Veillonellaceae bacterium | reverse complement strand
GTTTTATTTCGCCCACGGTCGTCATGGCGCCAAAAGGCTGACGCGCATGCCCACGATGCGAAATCGAAATCGTATTCGCATTCGTCCCCTTGTCGGACACGATTGCGCCGGAAGATGCGGCAGGCGTCACGGCGAGCGGTGTTTCCGACGGCATCGCGCCCAGCATGCAAAGAGCGACGACACATGTCGTCGCGCCTGCCACATAATACCATTTTGAAATACGTCGGGCGCCTCTTTTCAGCGTGGCGCCGATTCCATTCTCAGCCATCAGAAATCTTTCGCCCACACATCCAAACGCCACTCTTTATCTTTGGCGCGATACGTCAGCGTACCCGCCAGCGAATGCATATCGCGATACCAAGTGTAGTCCGCGTGCTTTAAGTCACCGTTGGCGAGATCCCATATGTATTCCGCGCCGAGCGCATTAAGACGATCGATTTTATATTTAAAACCCACAAATGTCGGTTGTTCCAAGTCCAGTCGGTCAAACCGATACGGAGTCACGCCGGAAAGATGATTAATCTGCGCGCCTGTCCACCATTGCGTACGACCGGCATCATAGTCCAAACGCGCGCCGTAGTAGAAATTGCTGCGGTCCATATCCCCGTAGCCGTAAAAATCTTTCCAATACCCCGTCGCCAACGTCATTTTAGCGCGATCCGATAAACGCAAAGGATCGGTCGCCCAAAGCAAGCTGTAGCCGCTATGGCTGCCGCTTATGGCGCCTTCTTTCCAATCGCCCCAATCGAGCTGCGCCTGCGCGTAGATCGGACGAGCGCCGAAATGGTACGGCCGACTCGTGAAGATGAGTTCCGGCCGTTTTTCAATCCAGACAGATTCGTTATTCAAGCGGCTTTCTTCCTTGCTGTAATGGATTTTCCATTCTCCGTACGGCGCGTAATAGCGCAGGCCGATATCGGGTTTGAAACCGATCCTGGTATACCACGCGTAGTTAAAGAACGCCTCGGTACGTTGACCCAAAGGATACTGCAGCTTCGCCTTGAAACCGAAACCGTTGTGCGATTTATACGACGGCCGCGGTAAAAATGACGCCACACTGCTGCTGCGTCCCCGCTCCATGTTCACGCGGTAACGCGGCAAGTGAAAAATCCGTTTATTTTTGATATAAAAATTGACATCTTCCGCCAGCAACGATTCCTGCGGAATGATCGTAATCGTTTCCGCTTCGATGCGGTAATCCGGAGTGTTGGCCACAGCCGACGGCGTTGTCACCATGGCGCCTTGCAGTATGCCGGTGTTCGCACCTTGCGAAAACTCGCCGCGACCGGCTTCGATGTACAAGCGCGAATAGTAGCCTTTGGCATTCGCAAATACCGCCGTATCCTCCGCCGCATTGTACTCCAGATCGCGTACGGCAAGGTCAATCTGACGCGCGCCATCCGTCCAGGCGACGTCATCCGGCAAACGGTATACTTCCGTTTTGTGATTGCCGAGCAATCGTGGCGTTACAAATTGCGCCGTATCGTAACGCGCGACCGTATTGCCGATCGCCGCAACGTCCCCGTCGGTGCCGTTGTATTTCATGGCATCCGCCGTAATGACCCAATCCGTTCCCGTGGACGGATGCATCGGGTACACATGCGCTTCCCCTTCCGCAGCCGGCGCGCCGCTGTGAATCGGCGAAGAAAGCGTCGCCTGCGCCGCCATCGGTGTCACCAATAAAGCCGCAAGCGCTGCCCGCGACCACCACGCACTGTTCATACCGACTTCTACTCCTGACGAATAATCACAACCGGAAGATCGTCTTCATCTTCCTCATCGATCGGTTCAATGGTAACTTCAGCGGCGTCCTGTTTCTTTTCCGCTTTTACTTTCCCTTTCGCGCTTTTGGCGGCGTCTTTCGCCGCGTCTTTCGCTATTTTGGCGGTTTCCGCAGCGGCGTCGGCTTTGGCTTTCGCTTCATGCGCTTCTTTTTCGGAGGTCGAGGCAACTTCTTTCGCCTGCTTTACCGCCGCGTCGCTCGAATTCTCATCCGTCGCGACTTCTTTGGCTACCTTCGCGTTTGAGGCGTGCTTTTCCGCTTGCGCCGCCGCCTCTTCCGCTTCTTTCGCCGCATCTTCCGCCACGCCGGCGGCCGTCGTCGCATTTTCCGCCGACGTCATCGCGGACGTTTCATTCGACAGAGTAATGGTTTCAAGATCTTCATCAGCGACCTCCCCTGTCGACGCGGAGTCCGCATTGTTCATTTCGCGCCGACGTTCTTTGGCCGCCGCATTCGTTTCGCCCGGCTGCGCGACGTTTTCCGCCGTCACGACGAGGTCGTTTTTACGCGCCTGCGGCGCGCCGTCCACGCTGACGACGCCATGCGTTTTGACGGTATCCTGCACCTGAATGTAGAGCACCGTTCCCGCCGGCATATCGACATCGCTGCCTTTAATAAAATACCCGCCGACCAAACCGATCGGCCCCAAAACCATCGCGCCGGCCGCCGATGCACCCAGCGCCGCCGCTTCATGTTTCAATTTTTCTTTCGCTTCCGGTCCCAATACGGTGGCAATCGGTTCATCATCGATGCCGAATACCTGATTGAACTCGATCTCCAGTTTACCGTTGCGACCGAAACTGCGCGGCGGTTGCACTTTTGTCACGACCCCCGTGCCTTGCGCGCCTTGCGGCAGCACGAGAACCTCATCGACAAATACATCCTGCGCGACCGTGAAACGAATTTCATCGCCCTCCTGATTGGTTTTCGTCGCTACGCCTTCGGAAAGCGTAATCGGGAAAACGGTGTTCGCAGGCATTTCCACTTCGCGCAATTCAAAGTGACGGTTTTTATAAATGCTTTTTTCCAAACTAAGCACGCGCGCGGAAAGGCTGCCGCCTTTTTTCTTACCGTATACTTCGGTTTCCAGCGCGCCGATCCGATCGGCTAACGCCGCGCGACTGATTTCATTGCGCAGCTGCCATTCGAGCGTATTGACGCGAGTCACCAGCGACGGTTCTGTGGTGTCGCTTCGCACCACGTCGTTATAAAGCGTTCCGATCTGCTCGGCAAGACCGTCTTGCGCAAGCTTCGTACCGTACACATCACGACTCGCTTTTTGCACGCGGTCGAGCATAGCCCCCGACTGCGCTTCACCGTACAAAACCGTATCAATCATCGTCGCCTGATCCGCCAATGTCGGCTGGGCGGCGTAAGCGGCCCAGGGGAGTGCCAATAAAAGCGAAAGCAACGGCGCCAATCGTTTCTTCATTCCATTACCTCTTTTCCCTCGACGTGAAAATCACGCCGCAAATACATATCGTTCGGTTTTTCAAAAAGAGCTGTTTCGCCATGCGAAACAGCTCTTTCCGTTAGAAACGCACGTCAATGATAGCCGACACGCCGACACCGCTGACGCGGTTCAGACGCGTAGGATTTTTGCTGTCGACCGGCACCAAACCGCGGATACGGAACAGCTTGTCATTGAAGCTGCCTTCCACCTGCGCGACCGCTTCGACTTCGTCCACCGCCGATTGCGGGCCGATGACCTGCGCCGCGCCGATGTAGCCTTTATCGCCGACACTGATGATCGGCACGACCTTCGTCGCATAGCTGGATTCGACGTCGTTTTCGCGCATCAATTTGTTAATAAAATTATTGAGTTGATCGGAGTAACGATCTACCACATAGCCGATACCGCCGACTTTCAGCACGCCGCCCAAAACACGGCCCAAATTAAATGCCTGGGTGTTGGCGACGGTGCCAAATGTCAATAAGGTACCGACGAGAACAGCGGAAATTACCTGTTTCATTTTCTTTTGCATAGCTCTCACTCCTTTAGTTTGACTCTCTCTTTATTATACTAAACGATGTCACCCGCGACAATCTTACGCGCGCGCCGAAACACTGTCCGCCTGCGCCCGCTCCGCCTCGATATCCGCCATTTTAGCCTGAATCATCATGGCGCACTCGATGCGTTTTTTCTGGATTTCGCAACTGACCTTGTACGGTTCATGAATATCACCCGCAAAGGTTTCATTGTTGGCGTGGCAACCGCCCGAGCAGAAAAATTTCGCCCAGCAACCTTGGCAAGTCGGCTTTCTCAGCACGTGATTTTCACGGAAAGCGCGCGGCGTGTCCATATCGAACAGGCCCGTCTTCACATTGCCGATCACATACCCGTCCCGACCGACGAACTGATGACAGGGATAGATATCTCCGTTCGGCACAACCGCCATGTATTCATGTCCCGCGCCGCAGCCGCGCAAACGCTTTTGCAAACACGGACCGCGATAAAGATCCATATTGAAATGGAAAAATTGGAACGGACGACCTTCGCGTTGACGATCCAAATACGCCTGCGCCAATTTTTCGTACTCCGCGAAAATTTGCGGCAAATGTTCTTCCGTAATCGCGAACGCGTTATCTTCGCTGACAACCGGCTCCATCGAAAGTTCGTTGAAACCCTGGTCCACCATATCGAGCACGTCGGTCGTAAAATCAAGGTTCTTGGCCGTGTACGTGCCGCGCACGTAGTATTCTTCGCCGTTACGATGTTGCACCGCGTACGCCAAGTGGTCGCGGATCGGTTGGTACGTACCCTCGCCGCGCACCCCGGGACGCATCTCGTCATGCACTTCTTCACGACCGTCCAAACTCAACACGAGACTGACATGCTGCTCATTGAAATATTGCACCTTGCGCTCATCCAACAGCATGCCGTTGGTCGTCAGCGTCAACTTGAAAATCTTGTCGTGTTTTTTCTCCTGCGCGCGGATATAATCGATCGTCTGTTGCACCACATGGTAATTCATCAGCGGCTCGCCGCCGAAGAAATCGATCTCGCAATGTTTACGCGGACCGGAATGCGCGATCAGAAAATCAACCGCCCGACGCGCCGTATCAAAACTCATCAGCTCGCGCCATTTACCGTAACCGCCTTGGCCCGCGAAGCAGTAGCGGCAACGCAGATTGCAGTCATGCGCGATATTTAAGCATAATGCTTTGACAATCGGACGTTCTTCAAGCGCGACGGTAAACGCCGGATCCATTGTCGCGAACAAAAGGCCGTCGGCGATCAATTCGTCGACCTCGGCGATCGCTTCTTCAATCTCAGCCGCCGGATAGCGGTCGCCGAGCGCCGCCCGCGCCTCGTCCGGATTCGTTCCATCGTAGGTATCTAAAAGCTCGTACGTCAACTGATCCGGCAGATGCACGCAGCCGCTGTTGACATCGAGCGCGATGTATTCGCCATTTAAATAAAACTTGTGAATCATAGGTTGTACTGCAGAAACTTCCGTCATTGAATTCTCCTTACATGCAAAAGGTCCTTCGTCTGCGCAAAGGACCTCAGCTGTTTACCGTTGTTGTTGTTTGCATACCTGGTTGCCGATGGTGCAACTTGTCTTGCAAGCGGATTGACACGAGGTCTGGCATTCGCCGCAACCGCCGTGTTTCGCGGTCTGTTGCAAAGATACCGGATTGAGTGTACGAATATGTTTCGCCATGTCGTTCCCTCCTTAGTTGTTATCGTTATTATAGCATAACCGTCTGCCTGTCGCATGCATTTTGCGCGCGCGTCAGACAAATTTCAGAAACATTTTACGCATGCAATATAAAATCAACCGTCTTTACGCTACGCGAGCCACCACCACAGCAGCGCCGCCGGCGATACGCCGATCGCCAAAAGCGCCACGCCCAATCCCAGGCAGCCTTTTTGCGCTTTGCGTTCAGTGCGCGCGCTCTGCTGGTAAAACCAGTCGTCCACCGCCTCCGTCAAGGCGGCATGCTGCGCCTCCATGCGCGAAAACACATGCGCGAACTCCTGTCGCCGCGGCTCCGGCAAACTGTCCGCCGTCGCGTACGGCGCCAATTGCTCACGCGCCGCCGTGTAGCGCCGCACAATCTCTTGCCACACATCGGGATCCAATTTCGTTCGGTATTGATAAATGCCTTTTTGCGCGACGAAGTTATATAAATTTTCATTCTGCTGCATCTCAAGCAGTATCGCGCTCAGTCCCGGCACATCCCGAAACCGCTCCACGGCTACTTCCTGCCACCGCAAATATTCGGCCGCGGTCAGTTTTATCGTCGTAATCAGATCACTCGGCGCTTGCATGCTCGTCTCCTTTGGGGTACAATACATTATATCTTTGCTTTCATTATAGCGGATTTCGGGTGCAAACCCAATGATTTGTCAAGAGACTGAAAATGAAATAAAAAAGTACGTGACAAATGATTTTTTCTTTGCTATAATATTTTTCATCGGGGCATAGCGCAGTTTGGTAGCGCACTTGGTTCGGGACCAAGGGGTCGCAGGTTCAAATCCTGCTGCTCCGACCACTTGCGGGTGTAGCTCAATGGTAGAGCTCCAGCCTTCCAAGCTGGCTACGAGGGTTCGATTCCCTTCACCCGCTCCATTTTCAGTGGGTGGCGGTTAAACGGCATAGGCCGTTTTTTTATTGCGCAAAAATAATCAGCGTAACATTTTATATCTTCCACGATAAAAACAACGGATGTAAAATTCGCGCCGTTTTCGCTAATCAGTACCGGCCAAAAATTGCTGAAGCTGTATACGATTTACGCCGGACCGGATCATGTCCCGGGCACAATTCACGAAACGCATGAAGATGCGAAAAACGATCCGAATGAGCATTGGCAACGAAATTTTGGCGCGGCAATACTATTGATCATGAAATAAAAAGCACTCTCCGCAAAAGAGAGTGCTTTTTTATTATTTCTTTGACGTTTAGTCACGGTACTGCGCCGGCAGTTCCTTCCTGCGGGCCACGCCCGTTTCGATCGCTTTTTTCGCGACCGCTTTCGCAACCGCAAGCGGCACGCGTTCATCAAAAACGTCGATGACGACATTATCCTGCCGCAAGTCTTTGTCGTCGATCAAATCGGCCAACGCATACGCCGCCGCCAATTTCATTTCCATGTTGATCCGCCGCGAATGCACGTCGATCGCGCCGCGGAACAGACCCGGGAACACGCTCGAGTTGTTGACCTGGTTCGGCATATCGCTACGGCCCGTGCCGCAAACAGCGACGCCGGCCGCAATGGCATCTTCGTACATGATTTCCGGAACGGGGTTCGCCATCGCAAAGACGATGCTGTCTTTGGCCAAAAGCTTCATATCTTCCGGTTTGAACGCGCCTGCTTTGGAAACGCCGAGCAATACGTCCGCGCCCTTAATCGCGTCTTGGAATGTGCCCTGACGATTTTCCGGATTGATCCGGTCGACAAGATCTTTCTGCACGCGGTTCAATTTGCCGTTGTCATGCAAAATTCCTTTGCTGTTGAGCATTGTCATATCGGTCGCGCCGGCCGCCAAAATCATGTTGGCAATCGCGGTGCCCGCTGCGCCCGCACCGTTGATGACGATTTTGACTTTGGAAATATCTTTTTTCACGAAACGCAGCGCGCCCAGCAGCGCCGCCAAGGCGGCGATTGCCGTGCCGTGCTGATCGTCGTGGAACACCGGAATTTCCATTTCTTCAATCAAACGGTCTTCGATATCGTAGCATTTCGGCGAAGAAATATCTTCGAGATTAATGCCCGCGTAGTTTTTCTCCAACATTTTGACGGTGCGAATAAATTCTTCCGGATCTTTGGTGTTGATAACGACCGGCAACGCGTCGATGTTCGCGAAACGTTTATAAATCGCCGCTTTACCTTCCATGACCGGAATGGCGGCCGCCGCGCCGATATCGCCCAAGCCGAGTACGCGCGTGCCGTCCGAAATAACGGCGATCACGTTGCCGCGCAATGTCAGCGAAAACGACAGATCCTCATCCTCTTTAATATGCAAACACGGTTCGGCGACACCGGGCGTATACGCGACCGCCAGCGCGTGCCGATCGTTGATCGGCATCTTGAGCCCCGTCGTTAAAATGCCCTTGTGCTGTTTGCGCATTGCCATTGATTCTTGTTTCAAATCCACAGTAATCCCTCCTCTGGTTACACACCTTTGATCGCCGGTAAGTTGCGACCGTAATAAATCTCCGTCATCTCCTGGCGTAACTGTCGCCGGATCTTTTGCGCCTCGCCTGCGGAAAGGTCCGCGCGCGTCTGATCGAAGAGGTAGTCGTCAAGACCGAAATCCTTTACCATCATTTTACAATGGAAAATATTTTCCTGGTACATATTGACATCGACAATATTATAACGGTTGCGCAAAGCCGCTTCGATATAGTGGGAAATAGCCTGCATGCGGTGGTCGATGTAAATCTTTTTGCCGTTGACATCCCGCGTGAATCCGCGCACGCGATAATCCATGATCGCGATATCCGGCGCAAAGCGTTTCAACAAAAAGTTGAGCGCTTTGAGCGGTGAAATTTCCCCGCAGGTCGAGACATCAATGTCGGCGCGAAACGTGCACACGCCGCGTTGCGGATGGCGTTCCGGATAGGTATGCACCGTGATGTGACTTTTATCCAAATGCGCGACCACATCTTCTTTCGCTATGCCCGGATGCCCTTCGGCGATCAGCATGGTTACGCTGGCGCCTTGCGGATCGTAATCCTGCGCGGCGATGTTTAAGACATGCGCGCCGATGATGTCGGACACTTCACACAATGTTTCCGTGAGCCTTTCGGCGTTATACATCTCATCGATATACGCGATGTATTGTTCCTGCTGCTCTTCGCTGGTCGCGTAGCAAACATCATACATATTGAAACTGAGCGTCTTGGTCAGGTTATTGAAACCGTATAATTTTAATTTCCGCGTTTTTTTGGTTGTCATGCTTTTCCGCCCCGCGCCCGCTACTCGGACTGTTCCCGCAAGCGTTCACTGAGAATGCGCAACGCTTCGCCTCGATGACTGATGCGATTCTTTTCTTCTAAAGTGAGTTCCGCCATCGTTTTTTCACGTTCCGGCAGGTAGAAATACGGATCATAGCCGAATCCACCCGTGCCGCGCGGTTCGAGCACGATTTCGCCGCGGCAAATGCCGCGCGCCGTGCGTTTGGTGCCGTCCGGATACACCAGCGCCAATTCGCAAACGTATTCGGCGCCGCGATCTTGCGGCGCGACCGCTGTCATTTCCGCGACCAGTTTCGCATTGTTGGCCGCATCATCGCCATGCGTGCCCGCGTAGCGAGCCGAGTACACGCCCGGCGCGCCGTCGAGCGCGTCAACCGCCAGACCCGAGTCGTCCGCCAACGCGGGGAGTCCGGTTTTTTCCATATAGTAGCGCGCTTTTATGAGCGCGTTTTCCGCAAATGTCGTGCCGGTTTCTTCCGGATCCGGAAGATCCGCCACCTCCGTCACGGGAATGCCTTGGTAACCGACTTCGGCCAGCATGGCCTGCATCTCGCGAATTTTCCCTTTGTTATGCGTCGCCAGCAAAATGCCTTGCCGTCCGACGCTGCCGACGAGATCCGCCAAATCGCCGAGCGCTTCTTTTTGCGTCGCGATCAATTCGGCAATGCCCTTTTGCGCCAGATCCAAGAGTTCATTTAACTGCGCGCGCGAAAATGTCGCGCCTTCGCCCGTGCCCTGCACCTCGACCAGTTCGCCCGACTGCAAGGCGACCACGTTCATGTCGACATCAGCCGTGCTGTCTTCTTCGTAGCAGAGATCCAAATGCGGCACGCCCGCCAGTTCGCCGACGGAAACCGCTGCGCAGAAATCCTTCACCGGAAACGGCCCTTCGCCGTTCCACAGGCCGGCAATCGCTTCCACCAACGCGACATACGCGCCCGTAATCGATGCCGTGCGCGTACCGCCATCCGCCTGCAGAACATCGCAGTCCAACGTGATGGCGACTTCACCGAGCGCCTCCAAATCCACCGCCTGCCGCAAACCGCGACCGATCAGTCGCTGGATTTCCTGACTGCGGCCGGACAATTTGCCGCGCACCGCTTCCCGCTGATTTCTGTCTTTCGTCGCTCGCGGCAGCATCTGGTATTCCGCCGTCACCCAGCCGCGTCCTTCGCCGCGCAGCCAGCGCGGCACGCGCGGCAACACCGACGCCGTGCACAATTCTTTCGTATCGCCGCAGGTAATCAGCGCCGAGCCTTCCGCATATTTATTCACGCCTCGTTCGATCGTCACGGGGCGCAATTCATTTATTTTGCGACCGTCAATACGCATCGTCGGCCTCACTCCTTTGTTTATCTTCACCGAAAATCTGCACTTCCGGCTCCAGCGTTACGCCATGCTCCGCGAAAACGCGCCGCTGCACTTCGGCAATCAAGCCCAGCACATCGGCCGCGGTCGCGCCGCCGAGATTCACGATAAAGCCCGCGTGACGCATGGAAACTTGCGCGGCGCCGACTGTCAAACCTTTGAGTCCGGTCGTTTCAATCAATGTGCCCGCATAGTAGCCGACGGGCCGCTTAAACGTGGAACCCGAGCTCGGCTTATCGAGCGGCTGTTTCGTCGTCCGCCGTTTCGTATAATCCGCCATCTTCTCGCGAATCTCCGCCGCATTCCCCGGTTGCAGTTCCATCGTCACCTGCGTGATGATATCACCGGTTTCCTGGAACACACTGTGGCGATACGCGAAGTGCAGCTGATCTCCCGCGTAGACGACCCGTTCGCCCGCGCGCGTGAGCGCCGTCACTTCCGTCACGATCTGTTGCATTTCGCCGCCATACGCGCCCGCATTCATCCACACGGCGCCGCCGATCGTACCGGGAATGCCGCAGGCGAATTCCAAACCGGACAGTTCCGCTTTCGCCGCGGCGCGAGAAGCCTGCGCCAAACGCACGCCGCCGGCCACGACAAGTCGGGTACCTTCGGTGTAGCAAGGTCGTACCAGCCGTGAAAGACCGATCACAACGCCGCGCACACCGCCGTCGCGCACCAACACATTCGCCCCGCCGCCGAGAATCATCAGCGGGCATTTTTCATTGGCGACAACGCGCAATACGCCCGCCAGTTCCGCCTCGGTCGCCGGCTCGATATAAAGATCCGCCGGTCCGCCGATCGCAAAGGTCGTATGCCGCGCCATCGGCTCGGCAAAATGCAACGCGCTCTTGGGGACAACGCCGGAAAACAACTCTTCCCAATACTCTTTAGTCACTGCTTTCCCTCCGCCGGCGCAAAGCGAGACAAATCGGGAACGCCTTCGCTGATGGCATCGCTGACGATTTTTTGAATATCGGCGGCCACCTGCTGCCAACGCATGAACGCGTGCAGATATTCACTCGCGAGCGAGTTATTTTGCACCATCACCTGCAAACTCTGTAATTTTTCCATGCCGTCCCAGCCGTCTGTTTTCTGCAACATGCGACGGTATTCCGCTTCCATCTGCAAGGCGAGAAATTCTTCCGCCAGATCTTTCGCCGCCGCGTCCTGCGCCAGTTTTTCTTTCGCCGCGATCAGCTGTTTCATTTCCGCGCTTTCGCGAATACTTTTCGCTAAATTATAAGCGTCATCATACATATTCATGGGAATCTCCTTTCCCTTCGGGTAAATGTCCTTTTTGCGCCAGCGTGGGAAAATCCAACTGACGCAAGGCCTCGTACGAAACAATCGCCCCCGCGTTCGATAAATTCAATGAACGGGCTTCGGCCCGCATCGGAATCCGAATGCATTGCTCCGGATGCGCGGCCAATAATTCTTCCGGCAATCCTTTGGTCTCCTTGCCGAACACCAGGACATCTTCATCAGTGAAGCGGACATCGGTATAGCTTTTTTCCGCTTTCGTCGTATTAAACCAGAAACGTCGGCCCTTGAGATATTCGACCAACGCCTGATAATTTTCGTGAATATGAACTTCCAATAAATCCCAATAGTCTAAACCGGCACGCTTCAAATGCTTGTCATCAATCGAAAATCCGAGCGGTTTCACCAAGTGCAAGACAAGATGATTGGCCGCGCATAAGCGACTGATATTGCCGGTATTACCGGGAATTTCCGGCTCGACTAAAACAATGTGCATACTTGCCTCCTACATAGAAATCTTTCAATACAGTGTATTGTAACACAGGATATCCGGCGTGCGAAACATGTCGCGTCAGACAATCCGAAAGTCTTCCGTTTGGTAATCTTTACGACGCGGAACCGTGAAAAACAAATGCATATCGTCAAACGCCGCGATAAATTCCGCGCCCATAATCAAAATGAGCGAGGTCAAATTGAGCCAGATGAAAAGAATCATCAAGCCGACCAGCGAGCCGTAGGTCGCGCCCATATTGGCGATATTGCTGACGTAAAAACCGTACGCCCCCGTCATGGCGACCCAAATCGTCGTCACGATCGCGGCGCTGGTGAGCGTGTGCGACCAGGGCGTGCGCCCCTCGTGTTCGACGAAACGCGGCGCGTAACGGTAGAAAACCGCCAGCACCAAAATCATCGCCACAAAAGGAATCAGGTAGGTGCCGATTCTCCAAAAGAAAAGAAATTCTTTCGTCAAACCGAGTACCCCCATAAATGTTTTCACGATCAGGTTGCCGAATACGGTAATGCCGAGCGACGCCAGCATCGTGCCGACAATCAGCAAGGTGAACAGGATCGATTTCGTTTTGACGCGAATATAGGACTGGACATTTTTGCCCGTCTGAAACGCGATATCGGTCGCGCGGATCAAGGTGTCGATGCCTTTGGATGACGACCACAGCGCCAATAAAAGACCGATGGACAATACCGTGGTCGAACGTTGCTCGATAATATCGGTAACCACCGGCGCGAGCGTCGCCGGCACATCGCCCGGCAGGTACTGCATGTAACGCAACACCGTATCGATTTGCGACGCCGCCACGAACAATATGATATTAAACAGGAAAATCATAAACGGCACCAGCGCCAAAATCAGGTAGTAGGTCGCGGCCGCGGCCAGCATCCCCACATCATCATCCATATACCGCTGATATAAACGTTTACCAATATATAAAGCGCGAGAATCGCGCAGACGTTTGAACCATTGCGCTTCGTTAAGACGATGCCGCATGACTACCCAAGGGTCCACGTTCTTTCCCCTTTCTACAACCATGACAATTACGTCAACGCAGACGTAAAACAGCTGGTTTTATTATAGCATAGTAAGAATCGCCTTTGCGGCATTCCGACGACGGTTGCCGCACGCCTTGCCACTGCGTATAATGAAAGCAAAGCGGCCACGGGGAAATGGTCGCGAGGGAGGAATTATGCAACGACGCATTATGCACATCGGGCTTTTGGTCAGCCTCTTTGCCACTATGGCGTACCCGCTGACGAAACTCAGCGGTCATGAGTGGATCGCCTATCTTTTCACGCTGATCGTCGGCTACCACGTCTACGAACATCGCCGCGCCTTGGGAACATTCGCCCGGCGCGGGACGCCGAGAATTCGTTTTCTGCGCGCAGCGAACTATGTGCTTTGCGCGGTATTCGTCATTTGTTTCCTTTCGGGATTTTTATTTTCATCGCTGATCCCGCATCCGGGCCGTGAAGTGTTACGCTATGCCAAGTACGTTCACATCTGTTCGTCGTCTTGGTTTTACGCGCTTGTCGCGATGCACGCCGGCTTTTATTGGGACAGTTTGCGTCACACAATGCGGCGTGTTTTGCCGCCGCTCGGCGGGAAATGGCACGCGGTGCTCGGCGCGATCAGTCTGTACGGCTTGTATATCGAGGTCGCTCGTAATTTCTTTTTGAAAATGGCGTATTTGTATTTAAAACACCCAAAAGCGGAACCGAGCGCGATTTTATTTTTCGTTGACTATTTCGCGATCTTTATGCTCTTCGCCTACTTCGGTTGGTGGCTGCTCCGTTTCATCAGCCGGCGCCGAGTGACACATTCCTGATGCACGCAAAAAAGACCTCTTGCGAGGTCTTTTTATTATTGCTGTTTTTTCTTCGCCGCTTTGTAACGGGCCTGCTGGCTCAAAATACGTTTGCGAATGCGGATGGCGTGCGGGGTCACTTCGACCGTTTCGTCGTCGTTGATCCATTCCAGCGCTTCTTCCAACGTAAATTGACGCGGCGGAGTCAAGCGAATCGTATCATCGGAGCCCGACGCGCGCATGTTGGATACGTGTTTTTTCTTGCACGGGTTGACGTCCATATCGGTATCGCGAGCGTTTTCGCCGACTACTTGGCCTTCATACACGGATTCATTCGGTCCGAGGAAAAGCGTACCGCGTTCTTCGATATTACCCAAGCCGTACGCGGTGGTTTCGCCCGGTTCGACAGCGACCAGCGCGCCGCGCGTCCGCATCGGAATCTCCCCTTTGAAAGGAGCGTACCCGTGGAATACGTGGTACATAACACCGTTGCCTTTGGTATTCGTCAAAAACTCGCTGCGGAAGCCGATCAGACCGCGCGCCGGAATGATAAATTCCATGCGCAGGTAACCCGACAGCTCATTCATGCTGATGAGTTCCGCTTTACGCGGTCCGAGACTTTCCATAACGGTGCCCATGAATTCCTGCGGCACGTCGACATTCAAGCGTTCCAACGGTTCGCATTTCTGACCGTTGATCATTTTCATGATGACCATCGGTTTGCCGACCTGCAATTCATAGCCTTCGCGGCGCATCATTTCGATTAAAATCGACAAATGCAATTCGCCGCGACCGGACACTTTGAACGCATCGGCGGAATCGGTTTCTTCCACTTTCATCGCGACGTTCGTCTGCACTTCTTTCAAAAGGCGGGCGCGCAAATGACGGCTGGTGACGTATTCGCCGTCCTGGCCCGCGAACGGGCTGTCGTTGACGGAAAATACCATCGACAATGTCGGTTCGTCGATATTGATCGAGGGCAATGCTTCCGGATGTTCCGGATCGGTGATGGTCTCGCCGATGTTGATGTCTTTGAAACCGGTGATCGCGACGATGTCGCCCATCTTCGCGTCGTTCGTTTCCACGCGCGCCAAACCGTTGTACGTGTACAGACGGCCGATTTTATCCTGGCGCACCTGATCGCCGTTCATGATCGCGACCGGCTGACCGTAACGGACGAAACCGCGCACGATACGACCGATGGCGATTTTGCCGACGTAATCATCGTAATCCAGCGTCGTAACCATGATCTGCAGAGGCGCTTCCATGTCGCCTTCCGGCGCCGGAATGTAATCCAAAAGCGTTTGGAAAAGCGGCTCGACACTGTCGCTGCTGTCATCCATTGACAATTTGGCAATCCCCGCGCGAGCGGACGCGTAAATGACCGGGAAGTCGAGCTGTTCGTCGCTCGCATCCAGTTCAATAAAGAGGTCGATGATTTCCCCTTCGACTTCCTCGACGCGTTGATCCGGGCGGTCGATCTTGTTGATGACGACGATCGGCTTCAAATTCTGCTCCAAGGCTTTGCGCAGCACGTACTTCGTCTGCGGCATCGGGCCTTCAAAAGCGTCGACCAGTAAAACTACGCCGTCGACCATGTTCAAAATACGTTCGACTTCACCGCCGAAATCGGCGTGGCCGGGTGTGTCGACAATATTGATTTTCGTGCCGTTGTACATGACGGCGGTATTTTTGGACAAAATGGTGATCCCGCGTTCGCGTTCAAGATCATTCGAGTCCATAACGCGTTCGGCAACGCGTTCATTCTCACGGAAAACGTGGCTTTGACGCAGCATCGCGTCGACCAGTGTAGTTTTGCCGTGGTCAACGTGAGCGATGATCGCGACATTACGTATATCTTGCCGTTGCATAAATGTTCCTCCTGATGGTTAATAACTTTAATATTATATCACACATCGGAAAAAACGCGTAATCGTTTCGTCAAATCTTTGTTATTCGTGAAAACAAAAAAAGACCTTGCGGTCTTTTTATTTGCTTTCAGCGTTTTCCGCCCGCGCAATCGCAACGCCCGCGCTGACGCCGAGCCGATTCGCGCCCGCGTCAAGCATCGCGCGCGCCGTCGCAAGATCGCGAATACCGCCGGCGGCTTTGACGCCGAAATGAGGTCCTACGGTATCGCGCATCAGTTTCACGTTCGCTACGGTGGCGCCTGCACCGGCAAAGCCGGTCGACGTTTTCACAAAGTCCGCGCCGACTTCTTGGGCCAGCTTGCAGGCATTCACAATTTCCGTCGGCGTCAGCAACGCCGTTTCCAAAATTACTTTGAGTGTAACATCGCCGATCGCCGCGCGCACCCGGCGAATTTCTTTCGCCACCATATCCCACGCGCCGTCTTTCACCGCGCCGATATTTTGCACCATGTCGATTTCGGTCGCGCCCTGCGCCAGCGCCCAGCTCGCTTCCGCCGCTTTCGCGGGACCGCCGTTCGCGCCGTGCGGAAAACCGACGACCGTCGTCACGCCGACGCCGCTTCCGGCAAGCGCCTGCGCCGCCTGTTGCACACGATACGGCGCGACGCAAACAGTGGCGAAATGATACGCCTTGGCTTCTTCACAAAGTGTTTCGATAGCGCGAGCGCTCGCGTCGGGCGCCAGCAGCGTGTGATCAATACAACTTGCAATCATGCCTTGTCCTCCTTTGCCCGTTGCGCCTGTTCATCGCGCCACAGTTCATGCGGATCTCCATAAATACGTTTCGTCCATTTCCAGCGATTGTGGATCCAAAACCAGTCTGCCGGACGCTCGCTCACGCGCTCTGCCAAAATCGCATTCAAGGTATCGGTCATTTCCCGTACCGCGACCGCTTTTTTTAAATCCTGACGCGTCCAGAGCGCTTTTTGCACGACCACATCAAATCCTTCGTCGCGCGTATAGATATGCACAGGCACGATCGGCACTTTGCGCGCATAGGAAAAAACGGCCGGTCCGGTAACGGAAAGCGCCAGTGTGCGAAACAGTTGCGCCAGCACTCCTTTGCCGCCGCCATCCTGATCGTACAAAAGACAAATCCATTTGCCGTCTTCCAGCAGCCGCAAAATTTCCCGCATGTTTTTCGGATATAGCACTTCTTCACCGAGCATCGCGCGCGATTCGCGAATGAATCGATCGAATCCTTCATTCGACTGTTTGAAACCGACGGCGACAATTTTGCCGGGATACTTGCTCGCCAGCGCGCCGCCCAGCATCTCCCAATTGTCCGTGTGCGAAGCCGCGATAATGCAGCCGCCGCCGCTTTGGTAAAGGGCGTCGAGTTCCTCCGTGCCGGTGAAATGCATCTGCTCTAAAATGCGGCCTTCGGTGTACAGCGGAAAGCGCAGCATATCGAGCGCGACCCGCCCCAAACGGACAGCGGATGTTTTCGCGATCGCCCGCGCCTGCTCCGGCGAATCAGCCAGCTCGGCCCGCAAAATATTTTCCACCGCGATATCTTTGCGTTTTCGCGGCAATATGCGCCAGAAAAATCGTCCCAGGCGGTCGCCCCAGCGACGAGCGGCGCCGGCCGGCAAACCGCATGCCCAACGGCGTCCTAATTGTAGCCAAAAATACATACCTTGCCTCCGCCAAAAAATGCCGTCTGTGACGGCATTTTTTATTTTTCTTCAGTTGTTTCCAACACTTTTTCCAAGCGTTTCACGCGTTTCAGCAGTTCGGGCAAATGATTGAGTGTTCCTTCAATCCGTCCCCACTGACGATGCGGACGGGCCGGAAAGCCCACATATGTGCCCGGCTCTTTGATGCTGCCGACAACGCCCGTCTTCCCGCCGCAGGTAACATGATCGGCAATCGTAAGATGCCCCGAAACGCCGGTCTGTCCCGCCAGAATGCAATGGTTACCGATTTCTGTCGAACCCGCCACGCCCACTTGGGCAATGATGAAACAGTCTTCTCCGATGCGGACATTGTGACCGAGATGCACAAGGTTGTCGATCTTCGTGCCGCGACCGATCGAAGTTTCACCGAATGTCGCGTTATCGATCGTCGTGCCGGCGCCAATTTCAACATCATCACCGATGACCACGCGACCGATCTGACGAATCCGCGTATGCTTACCGCCTTCGGTAGCAAACCCGAAGCCTTCACCGCCGATCACGGCGTTGGCGCGAATGATAACGCGATCGCCGACTTCGGTCCGATCATGCACCACCGCGCCGGAATGAATTTCCGTATCGCGACCGACGGTCACATCGCGTCCCAACACGACATGCGGATGTAAAATAGCGCCCGCTTTGACAACGGTACCCGCGCCGATCACCACATACGGTAAAATCGTCGCCTGCGGATCAATCTCCGCCGTTGCATCGACAACGGCCGTCGGATGGATACCGACCGGCGGCACGTACAAAGGTTTCAATACATCGACCAGTTCCGCAAACGCCCACTTCGGATTTTCCGTGACGATCACGGTCGTTGCCACCGTTTCTTCCGGCGCGCTTGTCATCAGTACCGCGCCCGCTTTCACCAGCGACAATTGCGCGGCGTATTCGTCGAGTAAAAAAGCAATATCGTTCGGGCCGGCCGTTTCCACGCCGGCAACGCCCGTGATTTCCTTATTACCGTCACCGTATACTGTACCGTTAACCCGTGCGGCCAGATCCGCTACTGTGTATACCATTACTTTTGCCCGCTTTTCTCTGCGGCGGCCGGTTGCGCCTCTTGATTCTGTTTTTTATTCGTATTGTCGTTGGCTTTGAGTTTCGCCAGCAATTCTTCCGTTACGTCCACACCTTGGTAATGAACGGCATTCTTATGCATAATAATGCCGAGCTTTTTCTCCTTGGCGATCAGCTGGGATTGACTTGTGATCAGCGCCTGGAATTGCTGCTGTTTGGCCATCTGAAATACTTGTAATTCACGTTTGGCCGCCTGCTCGGTCACGGCGAATTCTTCCGGCGAGGAAGTCGCCTGCGCCTGCTGCAGACGCGTTGCGATTTCCGCCTGCTTGGCCATGATTTCCTGGGTGATCTGCTGGGCCTGGCCGCTTTCCCGCGCGATGCGTTCAAAATCGACAACGCCGACTTTCTCATCATTGCCGCAGCCGCTCATCAGCATGACGCCGACCAGCATGCCGATCAGCGCGAAGGACCGCCACCATTTATTTACCACTGTTACTTACCTCCTTAGGATTCGTCCCCAATTTCTGCAGGATATCATTCGTGACGTCCTGCGCAGAAATATTGGCGCGATACTCGGCAAAAATCACTTCGAGATTTTTGGCCTCCGCTACCGCCTGCGCCTCGTGACGAATATCTTGGGTGATTGCCTCTTTAACTTGTGTCATTTCATTTTGTTTGGTCGCGAGTTTTTCGCGCCATTCGTGATTCCAACCGGCGCCGTCGGGCATCAGTTGCGCCGCCATCTCATCGTGGAGCTGTTGTTGCGTGGTCTCCCGTTTGGCGCTCAGTTCCGCCGTCACTTCGTCGCTGTATCGGGCCAGATCCGCCTGCGCTTTTGCTTTCAAGGCGGCAAGCTCTTTTTGCCCTTCTTCCGGCAGCGCTGCCGGCGTATCCGTCAAAGCGGCGCGCGCGGCGAGCAATTCCTGCAACCGCGCTTCCATGGCTTCGCGTTCGTCCGCGGGTAAATGGAGCGCTCTAAGTTTCAGCTGCAGATTGACGATTTCCAAATCCGCCTGTTGTAATGCTTCATCCACCGGTTGCGGCGCGCGCGCCATCCATTCACGATACAACGCTTCCAGCTTTTGGTTCCATGCGGTTTCACGCGCCGTCATTTTGGCCCGGTATTCCGTGTTGAGTCCCTTTTCGATGGCCCCGGAGGAAAGCTGCTCACGCAATGCCTCCTGCGCCTGCGCGGAACGGCGAATCAGTTGTTCGCGTTCGGCGTCATACGTGGCCACCAGGTTTTTGTACTCCTGTTCCAGACGAAAATAATCACTGTAGCGCGGGTGGGCGTGCACTAATTTTTCCATATCCGCCACACCGTACTGCGGCGCTTGCGGTGCCTGCTCCGTACGGGAACAGCCGCCGATGCCGCAGCCGCTCAGCAAAAGACACGCGGCCAGAAGTACACTCAGGGCTCCATGCGTTGACCTTTGCATAGATTACTTCTTGGTTTCTGCCGACTGCTCTTTACCCGCTTCTTTCGTCAGAGCATTATTGAGCGCCGTCTGCACTTCGCTAGTGATATCGACGCCGCCGTAAAGCACAGCCGCTTTGTCGACAACCAGCGATAAGCCTTTTTTATTCGCTACTTCTTTAACGGCATTATCAATTTTACCTTGAATGTTTTTGTGGATTTCAGCCTGTTTGGCGTTGAACTGTTTTTGCATTTCCTGGAAATATTGCTGCTTTTCCGCGTCCGACATATTCGCCGATTTCGCGTCAAACTCGCTTTGTAATTGCTGCGCCGCCGCCGCCATTTGCTGCTGGTATTCCACGCCTAAACTGGATGTATCTTTAATAATGTTGGCCTGATCGACCACGCCGATGGACGAGGTCGGTGCCGCCTGAGCAACATTCCCCATGCCCATCATGGCATACGCCGCGATACCGAGAACGAACACCGCCGCGACGACGAACGAAACCACTTTCACATTGTACTTATTACGCATTGCTCGCATCATAATCAATCGACTCCTTTAATTCCTCAGATATGTCCGATGACACGGACCCAATAATCGTCTTCATCGCGGATCAGCTCCACACCGAGATAATCCTGAAGACGATAGCCGACGGCAACGCTGTCCGCCGACGGCGACAAGTCATGGTCCCACCGGAGATACCAGCGCGGACTGAATTCCTGTCGCAAAAATGCCGTTTGCTGCGGTTCCGTCCATTCGTAACGGTAACCCAAGTAGGTTCCCGCACCAAAACGATGCATGTAACCGGTGGAAACGTCCCAACTCACATCATGCGGGAAAAAATCCACATCGACGAAGAAAGTATCGTGATCCGTCGCCCGTTTTCCGAGCGTGCCGCGGACCCGCGTGTTTTTTTCTTCCCGTCCCAAATCCAGAGCGACATTGGCGTCAATCAACCACGTATCCGTGGCCGCATGTAACGTATAGGTAAGTTCTTCGCCAATCGTAAGCACGCCTGTCAAATCTAAATCGTAACGACTGACAAAGGGATCTTCTTTGGCCGTCTCCAGCAAACGCGCTGCGATCTCTTCACGGTGACGTTCCAAAAAGGCCTGCGGCGCGCCGATGTATTCCGGCAAGACCTTCCGAACACGTTCCGCCGCGCCGTTGATGAAGATGCGCGGCACCGTTTCGGAAGCGGTGCGCACCTGATAGGTACGAACCGTCGGTCCTTGCGGTAAAAGGTAGATTTTAGCGCTCGTTGTCGCCGCCGGTATAATTTCAAGCTTGGCGTTAAATTCCGGCAAACGACGGGCAAATTCGTCTTTTACGAGCGTGTCTGAAATGCCCCCCACCCAATCCAACGCGCCGAGCGGTAAGCCGATCAAAAGCGCGTTGATTCTTTCATCGATCGCCGCCAGATCGCTTGCCATCAACGCATGCACCGTCGGCGATAAATTACCGTAGTCAACCGCCGTGTGCACCTCTTGCACGTGCTCACCGTAGGGTGTCAGAACGAGAACCAGTCGGGTCGCCGCGTCGGCGTGCACCTCGACATCGGTCACCACGTACCCTGAAATGACACGACCCGCGACATCCGCCAACACTTTGCCGTATTCGCCGGCATGCGCCGCCACCGTTTCCGATGGCTGACCGATCAAAACGCGTTCACCGATCACTTTGACACTGGCTTCAATACGATCGGCCACCGAAGGCGCTAATCGTCCCGTACCGGTTTGCACGCTGACATCCACCGTCTGAATCGGCGCCGCCTGAAGAGTCAGCGGCAGCGCGACCAAAGCCGCACTCAAGAGACCGGTAAGCCGCTTACTCATAGATTCCCTCATTTCTTATAAACAGTGAACAGGCGACAAGAATTTGTCGCCTGTCGCGGTTTAGAATTGGCCGCCGAAGCTGAAGTGGAATTTATTCTTGTCACCATGCGCATAGTCGAGTCGAATCGGTCCGATCGGAGTCTGTACCCGCAAGCCGACACCGGTCGACCAATGCACCTTATTGCTGTCATGGTACCAGGGAATACGCGACTCATCGATGCCCCACGCGTTACCGACATCGGTAAAGACGACGCCGTCCACTTTCTTGATGATCGGGAAGCGGTATTCCAAGGTAGCCGCATACATGTTGCTGCCTTTGAACTGGTCATCTTCAAAGCCGCGCAAATTGTACGCGCCGCCCAAGCTGAAGAGTTCGGAGTAACCGATTTCGCCGTTGGCGTAACCGCCCATGACGCGCAGCGCCAAGACGTGGTTGTTTTTCAGTTTCTTATAAAAACGTCCTTCGGCGTTGACTTTATAGAAGTCGAAATCGCCGCCCAAGCCGTGGCCCGCCCATTGGCCGGTTACCGAGTAACGGTAGCCGCGGGTCGGGTTAAAGTAATTGTCGCGGTTATCAAACACATGGGTAACGGACAGGCTGTTCGTTCTACCGAAGTTTTTGCCGATGTAGTCCATGTTTTTGAAATTGTAGTACCCCTGCGGAGTGACAGTGGCCACCGCCGTTCGCAAGGCATCGCGCCATTGATTAAGCGCTTCGATATCCGCGTTGTCGTCACCAGTCAGTTTCGGTGCTTCCGGAAGCGTTACACTGCCAAGCAGGGAAGCCGCCGCGCCCGGTTCCAAAAGCGTCGGTTCCGGCGCGTTCAACGCGAAGTTAACGACCGGAATCGGTTTGCCGTTGGCGCCCAACTTCAACTTGCCGTCTTCCGTGCGCTCCATGCCGACCAGCGGAATGACCGCGTTTTCGCCGTAGTTGAAGCCGCCCTTATATTCATCATATTTATCGTCGCGGCTTTCCCAGGTGAGCGATGTCGTACGATATTCGCCATGCGCGCGTCCCAGGGTCAGGTTGTAACCTTTGCGACGTTTGTCATAAGTGGCGACAGTGCTGCCGTCTTCATTGTAATCATCATATTCCACCACACGGTTGTAGAACGAGAAGCCGAGCGACGTGCCTTTGTCGTCAAGCCACGGACGCGTGTACGAAATCTGGTAGTTTTTGTCGCTGCCCTTGCCGCCGAATTCCCAGTGAACATTGATCTTGTCACCTGTGCCGCGGAAGTTGTTTTCACCGAATTCCACGATCCCGACAAAGCCGTCCGACTTCGAGTAGCCGGCGCCCAAGGTAACAACGCCCGTCTTTTGTTCGAGCACGTCGATTTCCACAACGACCTGGTGATCGACTTTCCCCGGCAGCAAGCGCACGTTGACGTCTTCAAAGTAACCCAGGTTGTAAAGACGTTCCAAGCTGCGTTGCGCCAGATATTTATTGAACGGATCCCCTTCTTTGAAGCGCAGTTCACGAGTGATGACGTAATCCTTGGTCTTTTTATTGCCTTTGATGACAATATCTTCGACAATGCCTTCATCGACTTTGACCGTCAGCGTTCCGTCCGGCGCCACCTGCACATCGGAAACGGCGGCCAAAATGTACCCCTGCTTTACGTAGAGATCTTCAATCGCGCGAACTTTTTCGCCCACTTCCACCGTATTCAAAACGCTGCCTTGCGGAATGGCCAACATCTGCGCAAGGTACTCGGCATCAAACGCCGACACGCCTTCCACGCGAACCTGATTGACCACCGGGTTCGTCGCGACCTGATACGTCAACTGTACGCCTTCCGGAACGCCGGTGAAAACCGGCGCGATTTGCGCAAAGATGCCGCTGTCGCCGATAGCTTTGATGTCGGCCGCAATCGCTTCCGACGATACTTTGTCGCCGACTTTGGTAGTCAAACGCGGCAGTATCTGCTGTGCAACTCCGTCAGGAACGCCTGCCAACGCTACTTTTGTAACCGTTTTGCCGACCTGCGCATCGATCGCCGCCTGATCCGCTTTGGCTACATACAGAGCCTGCACATTGCCCGCCTGGGTCGTCTGGGTCGTCTGGCCGACGGTCAGCGCCGGATTGTCGATTAATCCCTGCGCCGCAAGCGAGTCTTTTGCGCCCGGTGTCACTTCGGTGGCGACCGCCGGTTCCGTGTACGGCATATGCTGCTCGGAAACCGTCGTCGGCGCATCCGCCGCGAACCCCTGAGTAACCCCCAGCGTTGCCAGCGTGACTGCCGCGACAAGCCATTGCCGCGCCTGTTTGCTATGTTTCATATAGTCATATCCTCCTAATTGCAAATGGTGTTCATTCATTCGAATGATAGGTTTAGTTTACTTGATAATTACGGTGTACGCAATACCTTCGCCGCATCACTGACCACCGACTGCATTTCGTCCGGAGCAAGTGTCACTGTCGACTTTGCCGGTGCTGTTTTGACCGGTGGCGGCACCGCATGCGCTACCGGCTCACGCGTCTCCGGTACCGCTGCGCTCACCGCCGACGCTTGCTGCGATGCTTGCGATACGGTCGGTTGCGGCCATGTCGCCGAGGGTTCCAAAGGAACCGTTTTCACCACCGTTGCGGGAGCCGTAACCGGCGCGGGAGCGTCATCATCCTTTTGCCACCACCAGCCGAAACCGCTCACCATAACGAGCGCTGTCACCAACGCGAGAGCGCGTTGCCAATGTTGCCACTGTCGGGACATGCCGCGGTCTTCCCGAAGTTTTTGCATTTCGGCTTGGGCTAAAAGCAAGTTCAATTCACCTTTCAGAGGCGTTTCGTCATGAAATGAATGCTCCGCCTGTTCCAACCAGCGACGCGCCGTTTCAACGCGACAGACAAGCTCATCTCGGGAAAGACTCATGCGTGTGCTCCTTTCTTGTAAAATCTCCTAATCAATTTAAAGTCGGCTTTTGGGATTTTCTTTGCAACCGCATTCAGCATTCTTTTTCTGCATAATACTCGTGTTTTTGAGCGAATTCTCGCAAATTATAACCAATGTATCTTCGTTTACTCGCGTCGCTCATGCATCAAGCGCGACAACATGCCGCGCAAACGGCGTATACCGGTTTTTTGCAATTTATAAATGTAAGTTTTAGAAACTTGTAATTCGAGCGCCAGCTCTTTCGGCTCACGATTTTGTATGTAAATGCCGTCCACCACCTGCTGTTCTTTCGGCGGCAAACGATGCACGGCGTTACGCACCGCTTCCCACAAAAACGTCCGATCGGCCGCCTCAAACGCATCCGTCGCCTCCGTCACGAGACTGTTGAATTGCGCGCGACTTTCGGCCCAGGCGCTGTCTTCCACCGGGATATCGGTTCCGTTTTTATAAATGTAATCGAGCATGCGCCCGCGAATGCGGTGCCACGCAAAGAGTGAAAACGCGACCGAACGCGCCGGTTCATACCGTTCCGCCGCTTCCATCAAGCCGACGGTACCCTCCTGCAAAAGATCCAGCAAGGTCGCTTCCTGCAGCTGCCAACGCATCGCTTCTTTGACGACCAGGGGCTGGTAATGCTCGATCAGCGTCTGGCGGGCGCCGCGATCCTGTTTTTCTTTATAGGCGCGCCACAAAGAAGCTTCCGTTTCGGGATCCAATAATTCAATTTTGGCAAGTTCCTGAAAATATTCTTTTAACATGGCGCTCCTTTAGAATCGATACTGCCAATTACCGCCGATATAGTAGTTGTCTTCATTATTCACCCACGCTTCCGCTTGGAAACTCCGGTTAATGTCGTAACGGAAACCGGCGCTTTGCTGTTCATTGTTGACGCCGGTTGTCAGCACCAGCATGAAATCGTCGAACAGATATTTGCCGATTTGCAAGTTGTAAAAGCCTTGGTTGGCGACTGTGGATGTTTCAAAGGGGTCGACCGAACCGGTCGTGACCTGGATCATGTCGAGGCTCAACACATCCTGCAGGCGATTTTCAAGCGTGCCGAAAACCAATGTCTGCGCCGCTGACGCCAAGGCTGCGTTGGCGTCAGCCCGGCCGAGATCGTTGATATCGCCCTGCGTGTGCAAGGTAAGCATCATGACGATTTCTTCCTGGCTTAACGCCGGTTCCGAAGTAAGTTTCAGATCGAGCTCCGTCGGTAAACCATCCGCCTGCATATGAATGCGGTAACGATTAAATTTTGTCGTCGCGAGCACGTGCAGATTCGGCAGGAAACTCTGCGTGCGATTGAAATCGGCCACGCCTTCCTCGACCTTGAATTTATTGCTCAGGTACCGCAAGTACCCGTGGTTCACGACTACTTTGCCGTCAACGTCCGGCGCCGCGGTCGTGCCGCCGACGTGCAAATCGCCGGCCAATGTCAAATCATAGAGATAGCTGTTATAAAGGCGTGTCTTTTCACCGATGCTGACGTTCACATCAAATCCCATCAACAGCGGCGTGCCGCCCTCCGTAAATGTCAGCGGCACATCGAAGCGGGATTTTTCCACCAGAACATCGCCGGTCAGATACGGCATGCCCGCCTGTTGCGTAAGTTGTAAATGCGCCGTCAACGGACCGGAGTAGTACGAGCTCTGCGGATTGATCGCGTCGGCGTCCAGCGTCCCTTCATAGCGCGTATCGGTAAAGTCGGTCCAGCGAACTTCGCCCGCAGTGGTAAGATCGCCTTCACCGATGGTCGTTTGGCCGCGCCAGGTGGCGGATTTACCGTTAAATTCCAATTCCGCGTGAATATGTTCCAGCGGACTTTTCATCGTTTCTATCGTCGCCGCGCCGTCCGCGACAAAAATGCGTCCGTTGATGTGCGGATCCGCAAGCGTGCCGGTGACCGTGATGCCGCCTTTGGTTTCGCCTGTGGCGGAAAGAACCGCGGGTGATAGCGCGCGCAACAGTTCCAAATCCGCTTTATCCAGGTGGATTTCCAAGTTCATTGATTCATTCGATTGCGTCGCCCGTCCCGCTTTCGTCAACGCGGCAACCGGAACTTTACCGTACATGCTTAATTGATACGGTTCACGTTGCAGCAAGGTCTGGTTGACTTCGATGATTTGATCGCGCATATTCAACAAGCCGATGAAACGATCAAAGGTAACGCCTGCGAATGCGCCGTTCGAAAGTTCGAACGACATATCCATCACCGGTGTTTTTGTTGGACCGGTGAAGACCGCGCTCACATTCAAATTGCCCGTGAGATCAAGCGGTTGTCCCGCCAGTGCCGTGACGTAGGTGACATCGACATCTTTCGCCGCCAGCTGCATATCGATTTCACCGTCGAGATCAGCCGTGCCGGCGGCGGCGAGCACGCCCGCGCCGATCGGCATATGCAACTTGCGGACGGTCGCCACGCGATTGGCGTAATCCGCGTCAATTTCCGTCGTACCGAAAGGTTTGCCGTCAATGCTGCCGTTTTCCAATTTGCCGTTGATGCGCAAGCTCGGGTTCGCGGCTGTACCGTTGAGTTCGACATGCCCCGTCACCTGACCGGCCAAGTTCTCGTACGGAATATTCGCCAGACGCAAGAGCCGCGCAATGTCCGCTCCCTCCACGTCGCCCGCTCCGCGGAACACGCCGCCGTCCAAGCGATATGTGCCGTTCAAACGATAGACGCCGTCTCGCTGCGTCAGCGTCGTATCAGTCAAAGCCGCTACGCCTTCGGCGTAAGCTAAATGACCGCGCAAACCGTCGATCGGTTCGCCGTTGGCATATAAATTATGGCCCCAGAAGTCGGCTTCCAAACGCGGATCGGCCGGCGTGCCGCGCAATGTTCCCTCGGCGGATACGGTGCCCGCCAGTCGGTTCGTATTTTTTTCGCGCAATACGCGATCAATATCAATTTCACTTGCCTTCAACTGAACATTCAACGCGTTCGGCGCGATCGTGCCTGACGCGTACAAAGTACCGTTGTACATCGAGGCCAGCGCCTCATCCAAATATAAAATATCGCCGTCATAACGGTAACGGGCGATTACATCCTGATAGAGTTCGCCCATCACCGAACCGTCCCAAAGATGCAGTTCACCGCTCGCTTCCGGTTGATCGAGCGTGCCGCGCACGGTCAGCGAATTGGTGGCCCAGCCGGTGGCGTCCAACGGCAAGTCGGCCGCCCGCAGTAACGATTCAAGGCGGATGTTATCGCTTTGAACCGTAAGATCCAGCGCTTTCGCGCCGGTCAGCTGCGCGCTGCCGGAAATGACATGACCGCCTTCGGCATCCTGCCAGACAAGACGATCTGTGGTAAACGTATCGTCGATGTACGCCACATCGCCGTGAATCGACGTATACGAAAGGCCATGAATGGCGCCGTCACGCGCGCTCACCGTGCCAACGAATTGCGGTGCTGACACGCTGCCG
Organism: uncultured Veillonellaceae bacterium; assembly: GCA_900556745.1. GTDB lineage: Bacteria > Bacillota > Negativicutes > Veillonellales > Negativicoccaceae > Negativicoccus. The sequence goes on along the minus strand of USPU01000007.1, from coordinate 545 downwards.
GTAAGTTGTCCTGTAAGATCCGCCGCCCCCGACATAGTGACACCGGCCAAGCCGGAAAGATACGAAAGCGGTAATTGATGCGCGGCTACTTGAATGCCCTGCGGCGTATCCATGCTGCCGAACGCCGTAAATGTACCGTCACCCATAGTGCCGTTCAGATAATGCAACGCAAGCGCGCCCGCTTCATAGCGCAACGACGCGCGCAGCGAATCAGTCATGATGCCCGCGCCGCTGACGCCCGTTCCGGAGCCGGTAAACGTTGCGAGCGACATTTCCCCGTCGTGAATTCCAACCGCGCCGCGGCCGTTCACTGTACCGGCGTACGCGCCGTCCGTTTCCGGAAGCTGCGCCAAATTAATATTGTCCGCCGTATATTCGCCGGCGCCGGTATTCGTCGCCACATTATAGTAACCGCTGCCGCGGACTCGTCCCTCACCGATTCCCGCCACTATTTCCGGCAGGTTCACGACGTCTCCGCGATAGACAAACTTGGTAAAGACATTTTCCAGCGGTGTCGCACCGTAGCTGCCCTGTTGCAGCATCGC
>USPU01000006.1 GCA_900556745.1 uncultured Veillonellaceae bacterium | reverse complement strand
AGATGCTGGCAATGAATACGTTGCCGGCGGAACCGACCGCCATCGGGAACGGATAGCCCAGCACAAAATATTTGAACGTCGAGCGAATCAGCGGTTCGACCAGCGCGAAAATCGTGAACGCCACCGCCGAAACCGTCAGCGCCATCCATTTCGTTTCTCCGTAGCGCGCTCGCCACCAATCCGCGCCCGCGCCGGCCAGGTATCCGAGCACCGCGAACGACAGAAAAGTCGGCAACGCGCTCGTTACGTAACCCGCCAACAGATCTGCCATCGTCAGTCCGACAGCGCCGGCGAGCGCGCCGTACCAACGACCGGTGAGTAACGCGCCGATCAAAATAAAGGTATAGCCGAAATAGACTTTACCGGTCAGGCCGAAAGCCATCGGCACCTCAATGCGCAAGTACACGAAACAAATCAATGCGGCGGCCGCCATCAGCGCCGCCACGGTCATACGTCGATGCATAAACATTACCCCTTTTCGTAAAATTTTACCGTTTCTTTACTCAACTATACGGGGTAAACTGACCGCCGACAAGGACAGACCGCATGTACTTCTCATGACAGATTTTATTGGCCTGCGCTTTTTATCGCATACGAGAGAAATGAACCAATAAAAAAGACCGCCGCAGCGGTCTTTTTATTTTTTATTCTTCTTTTTCTGCCGTGTACGCGTCGATGATTTCCTGCGCTTCTTGGAACGGCACCTGTTCGTACTGGTAAAATTCCATATTGAACGTGCCGCGCCCCTGCGTTTGCGAACGCAGTTCCGTCACGTAGGAGAACATTTTGCCCAACGCGACCTGCGCGCGCACCACGGATTCGCCGCCGCGCTCGCCCGGTTCCATGCCGAGGATCCGGCCGCCTTTCGCGGAAAGATCGCCGACGATCGCGCCCATGTATTCATCGGGCACGAATACGTTCACGTTGTACACCGGCTGCAACAATATCGGTTGCGCCTGCGGAATAATCTTGCGCAGCGCCAGCGAGGCCGCCACTTTGAACGCCATTTCCGACGAGTCGACCGAGTGGTACGAGCCGTCGTAGAGCGTGACGCGCACGCCGATCATCGGATAGCCCGCGATCATGCCTTTCGCCAAGGTCTCCCGCGCGCCCTTTTCGACCGCCGGAATATATTGACGAGGTACGGCGCCGCCAAAAATGTCATCGACGAATTCAAAATCTTCCGTCGTCGGTTCGACGCGCAGGAAGACGTGACCATATTGACCATGACCGCCGCTTTGTTTCTTGTGCTTGCCTTCGCCTTCCGCCTTGCCCAGGATCGTTTCCCGGTACGGCACTTTCGGCTCGACGACGCGCGCTTTGGTGCCGTACTTGCGTTCGAGTTTGCCGAGATTATGCTGCAGATGAATTTCCCCCATCGAATAAACCAAAGTCTGCCGCGTTTCCGGATCTTTTTGCGTGACAAAGGTGGGATCTTCTTCCGCCAAGCGGAGCAAGCCGGCGGCGAGTTTTTCTTCATCGCCTTTACTTTCCGGTTCGACCGCTACTATGTACAACGATTTCGGAAAACGCACCGGTTCATATACGACCGGGAAGCCCGCGTCGGAGAACGTGTCGCCCGTCTTCGCTTCGAGTTTGGGGATCGCGATGATGTCGCCCGCCGTCGCCTGTGCTAACGGAATCTGCTGTTTGCCGACGGTCATGTACATCTTCGTAAAACGTTCCGTCAAGTCCTGCGTCTGGTTGATCAGCTTGTCGCCTTCACGCAAGGTGCCCGAGATAATCCGAATATAGGATAGTTTGCCGGCAAACGGATCGATGACGGTCTTGAAGACAAACGCGCTGAACGGATTGTCCGCGTGCACCGTGACGCTCGTTTCCGTCTTGGGATTCGTGCCTTCCATCGTGCGCGCGGAAGCGTCCGGCATGTAGCGGATAATACGATCCAGCATTTTATCCAAGCCGATCTTCGCCAGCGCCGAACCGATCATGACCGGCACAACGCGACCGCTCTTCATGCCTTCGCGCAAACCGAGGCGAATTTCTTCGACCGTCAGTTCGCCGCCATCCAAATATTTTTCCAGCAGGATGTCGTCGCCTTCCGCGGCCGCTTCAATCGCCATATCGCGTACTTCCGACGCGCGCTCCCGCCATTCTTCCGGAATGTCGATTTCCGTTTCCTGACCGTTTTCCCAAACGGTCGCTTTCATTTTCACGATATCGATGATGCCGTGGAAATCTTTGCCCTCACCCAGCGGCAAGTGCAACGGCATGACGGTTTTACCGAAACGTTCGCGCATTTCGGCAAGGGTCTTATCGTAATTCGCCTGTTCGGCGTCCATTTTATTGATGAAAATCATCCGCGGCAGCGCCAGTTCGTCACCGTAATCCCACGCGCGCTGCGTGTCCACTTCCACGCCCGATTCGGCGGAAACGATGATGAGGATGCCGTCGCATGCGCGCAACGCCGCCCGCACTTCGCCGGAAAACTCACCGTAGCCCGGCGTATCGATGAAATTCAGCTTGTAACCTTTCCATTCACAGGGCGCAAGACCCAATTGAATCGTGACATTGCGCTTGATTTCTTCGGGCTCAAAATCGAGAACATGCTTATTATCGGCGCCCGTGCCTACACCTTCGATCGCTCCGGTCGTCGCGAGCAAATTTTCGACCACGGCTGTTTTACCTGCCCCGTCGTGCGACAGGACGGCCACATTACGAATCTGAGAACCTGCATAATCTTTCACGATACCGCCTCCTCAAAGCATTTGTTAGTGACTGTTTTCGCCGCCCGCCGCGCATTTCCTTTATTTCTTAGAAAAAGTCTCCGTAACGGTTTTTATAATGTTCGCTCATTTCGCGATCATTGCGATAGGTGCGAAATGTCTGATCTTCCGCATCCTGATAGCGAATGCGGTACAGCGTCTCGGGTGAAAATCCGTCCACGCGCAAGCGATACAGCTTATCTTCGCCCGGCACCGGCAACGGCGCGGAAATAATTTTCACATTATCGCTGATGTGGAAATTCTGCTGCGCGAGTGCAACGGCGTCCGGCTGTGTCATTTCCGCGGAAAGCGGTTTCGCCATGCGGACTTCGACTGTCATGAAGTCGACCGCCATGACCCAACGGATCTGATTATCCGCCTGCACCGCAGTCGCGTCAGCAGACGGCGTCGCGACCGTCTCCGGCGCGACCACGACCACCGGCGCGTAGGCCTCTGCATGTTGCGGCGGCAACGGCGGCAACGGCGGTAAAAGTTTATGATGGCTCGGTCCCGCCTGCGCAAACGCGGCGGTAGCGGCAAAGATCAATCCCAATGTTAAAACGGGTAATTTTCGCATCGATCATTCCTCCTTTTCTGTATTATACCAAAGACATGAAAACGTCGCTTTTTCACGCCTTATCCATCGCTATGCACCCACTGAAAACAGCGTCTGCGGAACACTTACGAATAATAAAAAACGCACCGCAGTGCGTTTTTTATTTATTCTTGCGGGCGCAGGCCGCGGAACAACCGCAAAACGAGCGCAATTACCATCGCGACGACCGTCGCCAGCGCCATCCCCTTCAAGTGGAACGGGCCGAAGTCCAACACCGCGCCGGAGAGGCCGGTAATGAGCGTGACCGCGGTTAAAATCAGATTTTCCGGTTGCGTATAGTCCACTTTCTGTTCGATCAGCATGCGCAGGCCGGTGGTGGCGATGATACCGAAAAGAAGGATGCAGACGCCGCCCATGACCGGTGTCGGGATACCGTGAATGACCGCGGAAATCTTACCGATGAAAGAGCAGAGGATCGCGATGATGGCCGCACCGCGAATGACCCACACGCTGTACACGCGCGTGATCGCCATGACGCCGATGTTTTCACCGTACGTCGTATTCGGCGTCGCCCCTACGATACCGGAAAGAATATTCGCGAGACCGTCGCCCAAAAGCGAGCGCGACAGCCCCGGATCCGTCATCAAATCGCGGCCGATGACATGGCTTGTCACCACAAGGTGACCGATGTGTTCGGCGAAAACGACAAAGACCGCGGGCAAAATAATGATGATGGCCTGCCAGTTCCATTCCGGCATATACAGCGTCGGCACGGCGAACCACGGCGCCGCCGCGATCGCGTCTATATCAACGATGCCGAGGAAGAGCGAGAGGATGTACCCCGCGACCACTCCCAACAACACCGGAATGACGCCCAAAAAGCCGCGACCGAATAAAGATACCAAAACGGTTACAACCAAGGTGAAAATCGAAACGATCACGGCCAGTTGCGGATCGATGCCCGGAACGGGGTCACCGACCAAGCCCGCCATATTCATCGCGCTCGGCGCCAATTCCAAACCGATGATCGCGACGATGGCGCCCATCGCCGCCGGCGGAAACAGCGTATCAATCCAGCCGACACCGACCTTTTTCACCAAAAAGGACAGCAGGACGAAGCACAGACCGAAAACGATGAAGCCGCTCTGCGCGGCACCGTAACCGAGTCCCATGGAAAGGATCAAAGTGACCGGCGAGATAAACGCAAAACTCGAACCGAGATACGCGGGTAAGCGCCCTTTACAGATCGCCATGTACAAAAGCGTGCCGATGCCGTTCATCAAAAGCGCGATCGAAGGGTCAACCTTCAGCAAAAACGGTACGAGCACCGTCGCGCCGAACATGGCGAACAAGTGTTGAATACTCAGGGGAAATGTTTCCCAAAGCGGTAATTTTTCGTCTACGTCCACATATTTTTTCATCGGTCTCCCCGTTTCATGAAAAAAGCTCTCTGTGTACAGAGAGCTTCGGATGTTGCGCCGGACCTGCTCCGACTCACAGGACTGCATAATATGTACTACGCATCAGTATAGCAAGTTTTAAAAAGCTTGCCAATATATTTCAGCGCGGCGGCTGCCAGCGCCGATTCGGCGGAATCCCTTCCGAGAGCGCGCGGACTTTGGCCCAATGCGCTTCCCGTTCTTCCAGCTCGCGCGTTTTGCGTTCCACGCCCAAAATCATGCCGACGGAAATCAAGTTCACGACCATCGCAGAACCGCCGTAACTGATGAACGGCAGCGGCACACCCGTAACGGGCAATACGCCGAGCGTCATCGCGGTATTGTACAAGCCCTGCCCGACCAGCAGCGTCACCAATCCGTAGACCAAGTACGCGCCGTATTGATCGCGCGCGCGACCGGCGATTTTAAAACCGGTGAATAAAAGCGCGAGAAAGGCGAACAGAACAAGGGCCGCCCACAAAAAGCCGGCCTCCTGCGCAAAGACGGCATACGCGAAGTCCGTGTGTTGTTCGGGCAGGTACGCGAATTTACTCAAACCTCGCCCTAACCCTTGTCCCAAAAAACCGCCGGAACCGACGGCAATGATGCTTTGCACGACCTGGTACCCGAGATCGCGCGCGTAGCTGAACGGATCATACCAGGCGATAAGACGTTGCATGCGATACGGCGCGGCGACAACGCCCGCGACGAATAAAATTGCGACCGCGATCAAAGTACCGACAATTTCCAGCTTCGGCAAGCCCGCCAAAAAATACAGCAAAAGCGGCACGCCCAAGACCAAAATCACGGTGCCGAAGTCCGGCTGCAGAAAAATGAGTGCGTCAAATATCAACGGCCATAGCAGCGGTTGCCATTCCGCAAGAAAGATCTTCATTCGTTTCCACTGCTGTTTTCCGGCGGCTCCCAACGCGCCGCCCAGCGACTGCCAAAGCCGCACCGGTTCGCCGCGCTCGACACGCAGCGCCAGACCGGAAGCGGTGCACATAATGCCGACGAGTTTCGCCACTTCGGACGGTTGAAACGTAAATCCTCCCAACGCGATCCACCGACGCGCTCCGTTGACGGTCAGTCCCGCCACCTGCACGAGGAGCAGCATCAGCACCGTGATCCCGATCCATAGCGTCATACTCTTGCGCAGGTTCTGATAATTAAACCGATAAACCAAGCCGCCGCAAATCGCGCCGAGAGCTAAAAACAGCGCATGACGAGACAGATCGGAGGTGACCCCCGAGGCACTGCGCAAATTCATATAAAAGGTCGAGCTGAAAACATTCACCGTGCCCACGACCAGCAAAAACAGCACCGCGACGAAAAACCAGTCGCCGTAACCGAATTTGCGCAGATGAATTCGATGGCCGAGCGCGCTCCAAAAGCACCGCCGGCTTTGCTTACGCGTTCTCTTCGTCATGGTCTTTCCTCTCCGGCGCTACGGCTACCAGACGGTAAATCGGTTGCCCTTTAGCGGAAAATTTCTGTTCGTATTCCGTGCGGACATTTTCCGCCGGCTCGTTTTGATGCAAATCATCCGTCACATCGCGCAGCGTCCAGCCGAGCGCTTGAAACTCTTCGATGGAAAAGTAAAATAAATCGTGATTGTCCGTCTTGAAATGAATTTCTCCCTGCGGCGCCAAGAGCGTCGCATATTTTTCAAGAAAGCCGCGGTGGGTAAGCCGCCGTTTGGCATGCCGCGCTTTCGGCCACGGATCACAAAAATTAAGATAAAAGCGATCCACTTCGCCCGGCGCGAACGCGTCCGGCAGTTCGCTGATATCACCTTCGACCAGGCGCACATTGGCAAGTTCCGCTGCCGCTACCTTCTGTCCGGCGTAGTATAGTACGCCGCGCTGCAGTTCGATACCGATGATGTTCACATCTTCGTGCCGCGCCGCCAAGCCGGCAATAAATTGCCCTTTGCCGGTGCCGAGCTCGACCCACAGCGGACGTTCACCGCGCGCGAAAATGTCCCGCCAGCGCCCGCGGCAATTTTCCGGCCAACCGATCGACAAAAAATCAGCGTAGTCGAGAATCGCTTCATCGATCCAGGGTTTTCTTCGTAAACGCATGTTGACTCCTTTCGCTAGTCCTCCTGCGGCGCCGCCGCAAGTTGGTACTGCGTTCGCGACGGCCGTTGGTGCGTCGCGACGATAAATTCTTTATGAAAGCGGGCCTGCCATTGCGCCGCCAGATTTTCCTCCCGCAAATACTCCGCGACCCCCGGATGCACCTGCACCAGTACGCTATCGGCCAATCCCCGCTCTGCTTTTCGCCGCAGCTCTTCGGTGATTTGTTCCACGATCGCGGCGGCCGTCATCACGTACCCCGTACCCGCGCATTCCGGACAACGCATATAGCGACTCTCCTGCAGTGTGGGTCCGGTCTTGTGACGCGTCATCTCGACCAGTCCGAGCGCCGTCATTTCCACGACCGTCGTGCGTACGCGATCTTCTTTGACCGCCGCCCGCAATTCCGTGAGCACGAGTTCGTGATCTTCTTTGCGCTGCATATCAATAAAATCGACGATGATAATGCCGCCGATATTGCGCAAGCGAATCTGTCGCGCCACTTCCTGCACCGCGGCGAGATTGACGCGCAACGCCAAGTCGTCCCGCCCGTGTCCGCTCCGAAATGTCCCGGAATTGACGTCGATCGCGGTCAGCGCTTCGGTCGGATCAATCACGATGTACGCGCCGCCCGCCACCTCCACGCGGCGTTCGAGCAACGGCGCGATCGCGTCCTGAATGCCGTGCTGCACCAGTAAATCGTTCGCCGCGACATAGGACACTTCCACTTGCGGCTGTTCGGAAACCAAATCGGCAAGCCGTTCATACGCGGCGCGATCGTTCGTAATAATCTGTTCGGTCGACGGCGTCACGTAATCGCGCGCGGCGCGTAACACAATATCCGCTTCCCGATAAAGACACGTCGGCGCGGATGCGATCTTCGCCCGCCGCCGGATACTTTCCCAGGTGCGCCGCAGGAACGCGAGGTCATGCGTTAATTCCGCCGCATCCACACCTTGTGCTGCCGTCCGCAGAATAAACCCGCACGCCTCGTCTCCCGAGCCTAATTGGGCGCCGACGAGTCCGCGCAAGCGTTCCCGTTCATCCGCCTCCTGTATTTGTTTCGAAACGCCGACGTAACGGCCCTTGGTTAAAAGCACCGCATACCGTCCCGCCAGCGAGGGTTTAGTCGTAAGCATCGGACCTTTCGTGCCGCGCGCTTCTTTCGTCACTTGCACGAGCACGCGCGCCCCGACGCTGATTTTATGTCCTTCAAGATCGCGCGATTTGCCGCCGAGAAGCGGCAAGTAACCGTTTTCGCCGGTGCCGATATCGACAAACGCCGCATCGAGCGCCGCGACCACATTTTTGACGACTCCTTTATAAATACGATGCAGCAGCGGTTCCCCGTCGGTCGGCTGAATCACCAAGTCCGTCAGAGTATTTTCCTGCGTCACCGCGATAATCGTCTCCCGCGGAGTCGTATTCACCAGTAAGCGGCTCATAATTTTTCCTGCGCCGCCGCATCGAGCGGCAAAATATACGTGCCGTCTTCTGTACGGCGCGCCACCTTCACACGCGACACCAGGCACTGTCCCGCGGCAACGGGCAAGGCGAAGTCATTCGCCAAAATCTCCCAGAGTTCCGTCGGTTTGATGCTGCCGGCGAGCGTGCGCCAAAGGCCGACCGTAACGGTTACGAAATCGTCTTCGATCCGGCCGCGCAACGGTTCGGGCACAATGTTACGCACATCGAGTTGCCGCGTTTTCTTCGGCGTGACTTTCGTATAGGGAATCGTCGTCGCGCTGTCAAAGCGCGTCAAAACGTCCTGCAATTGCGCATCGGTAAATGCCGCCGTAAGCGGACCGGTCACCTTGTATTGCTCGTAATTGATCAACGCCATCAGTTTCGGCGCGCGCTGTTCGATATATGCGCCCGCCGTCAAACGCACGCCCGGCGCCAAGGCGGCCGCCAGCGCGCGCGCCGCGTCTTCATACGGCACGTCTTCGCTCAATTCGACATCCATATACAACGGATCGGCCGTCACGCCGACCGCGAGCGCGGAATCGTAGCTGACTTTCATATGCGCATGGAAGCCTTCCGAATATGCGATCGGCAGATCGGAGCGGCGCAACGCGCGTTCCATCGAGCGCATGAAATCAAGATGCCCTAAAAAACGCAACGGCTCATCTTTCGCGATAGATAAACGTAGTCTTGGCACGATTTCCCTCCATTCCGTCGAGTACGCTGACGCCGAGCTGCGGGCAAACGCCGCAACCCGCGCAGGAAAGGCGGCGGCAATCATGTGTCAGCGCGGCGTTCACGCCCTGTCGCCATTCGCGATGCAGAAAATCTTTCGTCACGCCGCAATCGATATGCTCCCAGGGCAACGGCTCATTGAAATCGCGCTGCCGCTCCGCATAGTAGCGCGGATCGATGCCGGTCTCCTGAAATGCTTTATCCCAGTATTCCGGCTTGAACCATTCCGTCCAGCCGTCAAATTTCGCGCCTTGCTTCCACGCGGCGTAAATGACCTGCGCGACGCGCCGGTCGCCGCGCGCCAAGACCGCTTCCAGCAAACTGGTCGGCGCATCGTGATAGTGGTAATGAATATTGCGGCTTTTGATTTGACTTTTCAAATACAGTTGCCGCCGTTCGATTTCCGTTTTCGGAATTTGGCCGAACCATTGGAACGGCGTGAACGGTTTCGGCACGAAACTCGATACGCTGATCGTGACATGCGCGTTCATGCGGCCCGTGATCGATCGGTACAGATCGCTCACGCGGTAGCCGAGTTCCGCGATGCCCGCTAAATCTTCATCGGTTTCCGTCGGCAAGCCCAACATGAAATAAAGCTTCACGCGATTCCAGCCGGACGTAAACGCGTTGGTGCAGGCTTGCATTAAATCTTCTTCCGTCACGCCTTTATTGATCACATCACGCAGGCGCTGCGTGCCCGCCTCCGGAGCGAGCGTCAGACCGCTTTTACGCACCTGCTGCACTTTTTTCGCGATATCGACGGAAAAACTGTCGATGCGCAGTGACGGTAAGCTGATGCTCACGCCGCGATCGGCGAACTCCGCGAACAACGCGTCGACCAGCGAGGCGAGCTGCGAATAGTCGGCCGAGGAAAGCGACATCAGCGAAATTTCATCATAGCCGCTGTTTTTAATCAGTTCGCGCGCGATCGCCAGCAACTGTTCCTGCGTTTTTTCCCGCACCGGACGATAAATCATCCCCGCCTGACAAAACCGACAGCCGCGCGTGCAGCCGCGAAACAATTCGAGCACGGCGCGATCATGCACGGACGCAATATGCGGCAAAATCGGGTGTAACGGCACGGGCAGCGCGTCCACATTTTCCACCACGCGTTTTCGCACCTTCGCCGGCGCCGCCGTCGTATTCGGCACGAGCCGCGCGAAATTTCCCGCGCGATCGTAATGCGCATCATAAAACGCGGGCACATAGTTGCCCGAAATTTGCGCCATACGCTCCAAAAGGCCGCGCCGTCCGTCAGGCCGCCCCGCCGCCTTCCACGCTTTGACGGCATCGACCAATTCGACAATCGACTCTTCCGATTCACCGACAAAAAAGACATCGATAAACGGCGCGAGCGGCTCCGGATTGTAGACGCAGGGACCGCCCGCGATCACGAGCGGCATATCGTCCGTACGTTCTTCGCTCCAGATCGGCAATCCCGCCAAATCGAGCATATTCAACACATTCGTGCAGGACATTTCATACTGCAAGGTAAAACCGAAAACGTCGTATTCTTTCACCGGCGTTTTGGTTTCCAACGTATAGAGCGGCAACCCGTTTTGGCGCATGGCCGCTTCCATATCCGGCCACGGCGCGTAAACGCGCTCGGCGACCACGTCTTCCTCTCGATTAATCACTTCATATAAAATTTTCAAACCGAGATGGCTCATCGCCACCTCATACACATCGGGAAACGCGAGCGCCACCGACACCGCCATCTGACGGTGATCTTTGACGATGCTGTTGTATTCGCCGCCGATGTAACGCGCGGGTTTTTGCACGGTATTGAGCAAAAACGGCGAGACGCTGACTGTAGACATCCTGACTCCTATCTAAGCGGACGCATCAAACAAAACGGTTTTGCGCCGCAGATAAATATTTAATAACAACGCGACGCTGCACAAATTAAGCGTCAACGAACTGACTCCGTAACTTAAAAACGGAAGCGGGATACCGGTGACCGGCATAATGCCGATCGTCATCCCGACATTAATGAAAATCTGAAACAACCACATCGCCACGATCCCGGTCGCGATATAGCGCCCGAACCGATCGGCGGCCGTGCTGGCAATCCAAATGCCGCGATACAGCAGCACGAAGTACAGCAGCAACAGCAATAACGCGCCGACCAGCCCCGTTTCCTCACCGACCACCGCGAAAATAAAGTCCGTGTGGTTTTCCGGCAAAAAATTCAACTGACTCTGCGTGCCGGCAAACAAACCCTTACCGATCAGACCGCCCGAGCCGATCGCGATTTTCGACTGGATCACGTGGTACCCGGTATTGAACGGATCGCGTTCCGGATTAAACAGCACGAGAATACGATTCTTCTGGTACTCTTTGAGGAGGAAAAACCACGCCAGCGGCAAGACCGCCAGCCCCGCCAGGCAAACTTTGCGAATGTAGTCCATGCGCACGCCCGCAATATACAAACCGCCGAGCGTAATCGCGCCGAACACCAGGCTCGTGCCCAAGTCCGGCTGCAGCAAGACCAGCGCAAACGGCGGCAGCAAAAAGAGCGCCGTATAAAAAAGTCCGCTCCATTTTTTCAAATCCAGCGACGGTCGACACAAAAACCGCGCTAAACAGACGATATAAATGATTTTGGCAAATTCCGACGGCTGAATACTGATCGGCCCGATCGTGATCCAACGTTGCGCGCCGAGCGCGCTCGTACCCACCACCATAACCGCTATCAAAACGACTAAATTGGCCCCATATAAAGCCGGTGCGTAGCGGTAGAGCTTCCTGTAGTCAAAGCGTAACAAGTACACGAAAATGGCGATATCGGCCACCAAAAACGCCGCCTGCTTCGCCAAGTAATCCGAAACATGAAGCCCCGCCTGATTAATATGAGACGCCGATCCGATGAAGAGCAGTCCGAGCAGCGTCAACGCCAGCGTGACCAAAACCAGCGCCCGATCCGTCGAGCGCCACCAACGTTCGATCCCCATACTAGCCTCGGCGCCGGCGCCATGCCGCGCTTTGCGATTGACGACGGGCGATGCGCGAGCGGTTGCCTTCCCCCGCGCGGTAGTGTCGATCGATAAACCGTGACCACTCTTTGACGCTGCGTTCCCGTCCCGCTAAAAAGTCATCCACCATTTGCGTCATCGCTTTGCCGAACGCGCCCAACTGCGCCACGTTCATGACGTTCCCCGCCTGGGACTGCGCCACGACTTCCGGCGCATGCGGCAAGATGCCGCCGAGATGTTCCGGCTGCATCTGATCGGCCATTTCTTCCGCCGTCAAATACCCCGGCGTCTGCGCATTATGAAAATTATTGAAAATCACCGCGTAATGAAACATCCGATCTTCATGCATATAGTGCATGACGCGGTCGGTATCTCGCAACGACACCCAGGTCGGTTCCACGACGAGAAAAATCTGATCCGCCATCGCAAGCGTATACATAAGACCTTTACCGATGCCCGCCGGGCTGTCGACCAAGAGGTAGTCATAGCGGTCACGCAAATCTTCCAACACGGTCAATACCGCATCGCCTTCGAGCTCTTCCCAGCGGTATTGCTGGCTGGCCGGCATGAAATCGAGATTCGGCGCGATATGTAAAATCGCATCTTCTTCAAAACAACGTCCCGTTGCGACATCGAAAATATCAAACAGCACGCGGTCCTCGACGCCCAGCACCAGGTCGAGGTCGCGCAGACCCATGTCGCCGTCCAGCAGCAACACGCGTTTGCCGCGTTCCGCCAGCGCCGCGCCGAAGGTCGAGGTGACTACGGTTTTACCGACGCCGCCCTTGCCGGATGCCAGTGTGATGATTTGCCCCATTTATCGTTTCCTTTCTATTATTTCGCTGTCGGAATGTGAAAATACGCATCCAACATTTGTTTGACGATCGGCGCCGCCGACTCAATCCCGTAGCCGGCGTGTTCCACCAGCACCACAATTACAATTTGCGGATGGTCATACGGTGCGAACGCCGCGAACCACGCGTGATCCGGACCGTCGCCCGTTTCCGCCGTCGCGGTTTTGCCGCCGACTTCAATCGGATAGCCGTGAAACAAGGCGCCCGCGGTGCCGCCTTCCTGCGTAACCGCCCACATGGAACGTTTCACGGTATCGAGTACCGATTTCGGAACGACAAGCCGTCCCGTCACTTGCGGCTGATGGATTTGGTACGGCGAGCCGTCCAGATGATTAATGCGGCTTACGAGGTACGGTTTGTACCGCGTCCCGCCGTTGGCGATCTGACTGACGACGGAGGCCATTTGCAGCGGCGTCGCCAAGTTAAAACTTTGCCCGATCGCCGCGTCAAACGTTTCGCCTAAATACCAGTCGTCATGAAATACTTCTTTTTTATACTGTTCGGTCGCTACCAGTCCGGACGCTTCCCCGTATAAATCAATGCCGGTCGCTTCGCCCAAACCGAACGCGCGCGCCATCTCGGCGATCCGGTCGATGCCCAGACGGTGGCCCAATTCGTAGAAGTAAACATTATCCGATTTGGCCATGGCCTCCTGGAAATTAATCCAGCCGAACGCTTCGCCTGCCGCATTGCGTTTATCAATCAGCCAGTGCCGACCGTTATCGTAAATCCGTTCCTCCGGCGTAACAACTTTCGCGTTGAGCGCCGCGGTGCCGGTGATTACCTTAAAGATGGAGCCCGGCGGATAGGTACCCGAGACCACGCGATCATCAAACGGACGCAAACTGTTTTCATTGAGATCTTGCCATTCTTTCGCCGAGATGCCGACCGCAAATGAATTCGGATTAAACGACGGCCAGTTGGCCATCGCCAATACCGCGCCCGTATTCGGATCGAGCGCGACGGCCGCTACCCCGGTCGGCCAAATATGCGACTTCGCAAGCTCGGACAGATGCTCTGAAATCGCCGCTTCCGTCGCCCGCTGCAACGGTAAATCCAAGGTCAGACGCAAATTATGACCGGGCGTAATCGGCGCTTCCTCAATGTTTTTGACCGGCCGCCCCGTGGCGTCTACTTCCACCTGCCGACCGCCGGTTTTTCCCTGTAACAGATCGTTATAATATAATTCCAAGCCGGCGCGACCGACAATCGTTCCGGGCGCAAATTCGCTGCCATCGGCTTTGCGATCTTCCGGACCGGCTTCACCAACGTAACCGATGACGTTCGCCGCCAATGATCCGTACGGATAGTACCGCAACGGCTGTACCTCGATCGTCACGCCGGGATACTCGGCGCGGTACTCTTCAATTTTCGCCACGATATCGGGGCCGATATCCACTTTAATCGGAACCGGTCCGAACGACGTGCCGTGGTCTTTGATTTTCTTTTGAATGTCCGCCGGCGTCATTTGCAACACATTCGCCAAACGCGCTTCCAGCGCCGCATCCATCGATTTTTGCTGCGGCGTATACGAAACGATATAGACCGGTCGCGAACCGACGATAATTTCGCCGTTGCGATCGAGCAAGACGCCGCGCGTCGCCTGAATGGTCATTTGCCGAATGCGGTTGCCGTCCGCGAGCTCTCGGTAATGTTCCCCGTCGATCAGCTGCAACACGAACAGGCGCAACACGAGTAACATAAAAAGGCCCGCGATGACGTAGATAAACGAATTGTACCGACGATCGGTAACTTTTTTATATAAGCTTTCCAGCATGTCAATCTCCTTGGCGGCGCGGCCGCAAAAGCGGATGCAGCGCCAGGGCCACCAGCGCGTTCAAAAGCGCCTGCGGCAACGCTACGCTGAGGAAACTTCGCGTCACATTAATCGGTATGCCCCCCAGCCACCAACTGCAATAGTATACAAGCGCCGCGAAAAGACTTGCCACAAGCACCGCGAGAAACGACATTTCCCAACGAATCTGAAAGCGCGACCAGGCGAGCCACAACGGCAAAATGAGCAGCAAGTATCCCGCCAGATGCGGACCGAAAAAATTGGCGGCCAGCACATCGGCGATCACCCCCGCCAAAGCAGCGGCAAAAAGACCGTACCGCGGTCCGTAGAAAAGCGTAATGAGGACCACCGCCACCAGCCAGAGATCGGGACGCACCTCCGCCTGCCACCAAAGCGGCAACACGGCCGTCTGCAGGAAAAGAATAAGCAGCGCGCTTACCCACCGGCGGGTCGTTGTCATTCCTTCGCTCCTTCCTGCGGCGCATCGGGAACGAGATTCGGCATCTGCTCAAGCGGCACGGCCGCGGTGGACGCGTTCAAAATCACCAACACTTCTTCCAATTTGGTAAAATCAACGGCCGGGGTCAACACGGCGCGCTTTACGACCCCCGAAGGATCCGGCACGATTTCTTTCACCGTACCGATCAAAAGCCCCTTGGGATACAATCCCCCGTATCCCGACGTGACAATCGCATCCCCGACCACGATATCGCCTTCTTTGACGATATCGATCATCTCCGGATGCGCGACATCGTTGCCGTTGCCGGAAACGAGCGCCGCCACGCGCGACTGCGGGCGCTGCACGATACCACCCACCGCGGTGCGGGGGTCTAAAATAAATTGGATTCGCGCCGAGTGCGGATACACATCGCTGACAAATCCGACCACGCCCTGCGGCAACATCACCGCCATATATTTCGTCAAACCTTCCGCTTTGCCGCAGTCGATCACCGCGCTCTGCGTCCAGCCGCCGTCATCGCGAGTAATCACGCGCGCGGCCCGCACCTGATATTGCGGATAGGTCGCTTCAAATTGCAACAGCGCTCGCAGGCGTTCATTTTCCGCGACAATTTCGCGTTGCGCCGTCAATGCGCCGCGCAGCGCGTCATTTTCCGCTCGCAGCTGTTGCAGTTCCGCATAGCCGGTTACCGCGCCGCGCAAGATCGTCGCGCCGCCAAGCACCTCCTGCGCCACACGCGCCGTTCCGTATTCAAACGGCGTCGCAGCCGCGACCAGCGGTTGCGTGACAAAAGGCACCGCCTCACGATGCCTCCATGCCCAACCGACCAAACCGATCAAAAGCAGGATGGCAATCGCCCAAACCAGCGTGCGTCGTTCGATTCCCCGCACTATTCATTCCTCCCCACGTTGCCACCGACCAGTAAATACGGCCACTCCGCGCGGCGCTTCAACGCCAGCATGCCGCCTCGCGCCACGGTGCCGAACGGCTCTTTCGCGACCTGCACGGGAATGCCGAGCGTTTCCGCGAGCGCCAAATCAAACCCTTTGACCAATGCCGCGCCGCCGGTCAGGCGTACGCCGTTTTCTAAAAGATCCGCCTGCGCCTGCGCGGAAAGTCCGCGTACTAAACGGCGAAAGCGTTGCAGCCAGACATTCGTCACTTCACGCACGAGCGGCAGCAGCTCCGTCGATGTCACAGTGAACTCCGTCAATGTGCCATCAGCCAGCAGGCGTCCCGTACACTCCTGTCGGGTTTCGCCGACGCTCTGTACGCAGACCGCCACTTCACGCACGAGCGTTTGAATCGTAGCGGACTCCACCATCACTCCGTAGGTTTCGCGCAAGTACGCCCGCAACGCCGCGCTCAAAGCGCGGCCGCCGGCCGGCAGATAATCATTAGCGAGATAACCGCCGCCCGAAAGCGCGGTCAACGTAAACCCTTCGCCGCAATCCGCCGCCATCGCCGCTTCCGCGCGCACCGGATCCCAACCGGTACCTATCGCCGCCGCCGCGCCACGATCCGCCAGCAACGTTTCCAATACGCCCGCCTTGCGCGTCGTCTGCAACCATGCCCGGACCGCCACCTGCGACGGCAACGAAGGCACGGCAAGACACACGGTCGGCCGCGTCACGGCACCGCGTTGCACTTTATCCAAAATCGATTGTAATAGTAATTGCGCGGCGGCCTGTTGCGCCACGACGCCGCCCGCGAACGGTCGCACCGCGACGAGACCGCGCGGCTCCGCCCGCAATCGGATCGCCGCCTCGGTACCGACAGCGACGACTTCCCCCTGCGTGGTTACCGCCGCCAGCGACGGCTCGGATATTTCCTGCTGAGCATCCGCCACCACCACACGTGTATATAACGAGCCCGGGTCGATCCCGACCAGCAGACTGCGCATTGAAATTCGTTTCATCTCTTCGCTCCGTCACGATTATTATTTCCTTAATTGCCTATCTTGTTATTTTAACATATTTCCTATAGTAGCGCGCACCGGAAAACGCACGCCGGCAATGCTTTTACCAATGGTTAATGTCTTTTTGCGTGTGCTTAATACTATTTATGCTAAAATGAAACTGATCTGTTTTGTTTTTAAGGAGGATTCATGGATAAAAAGAAAAAGCGCTGGGTAATCGGCGCCATCATCCTTTTATGTATTGCATTTGCTGTTTTTTTACAACCGTCACGCTCTGACAAAAAAACGATTCATAACGGCGACGGTTACGTGGCGGTAATTCGTGTCGACGGTCCGATTGTCGGCGCCGACGATATGCCGTCCAACCTTTTCAGCGGCGGCACAACGGCCTCATCGGGACGTCTCATGAAAGAAATTCGCCAAGCGTCGGCGGATCCCGCCGCCAAAGCGGTCCTATTGCGTATTAACAGTCCCGGCGGTTCGGCCACCGCATCACAGGAAATCGGCGACGAAATCGATCGGCTGAAGGCAAGCGGCAAACCGGTCATCGTTTCGATGGGCGACACCTGCGCGTCGGGCGGATATTGGCTCGCCGCGAAAGGCGATCGGATTTTCGCCAACCCTTCCTCGATGACGGGCAGTATCGGCGTATACATCGGCTATACGAACTATGAAGAATTGATGGGTAAACTCGGTATCAACAACGATAAAATTAAATCCGGCGCGCATAAAGATATTCTTTCGCCGGATCGTCCGATGACACCGGAAGAGCGCGCCCTCGTGCAAGGCATGGTCGATGACATTTATGAACAATTCGTAGACGTTGTCGCAACCGGTCGGCAAATGGATCCGCAACGCGTTCGCGAACTGGCCGACGGACGTATTTTTACGGGACGTCAGGCGCAGGCCGCCGGTCTCGTGGACGAGATGGGCAATTACTATGACGCGCTCGATTATACGGCCAACCTCGTCGGCTTGCCCGCGACGGACGTGCCCACGCGCGAATACGACGACGCTTCGGTTTCCTGGCAACGTCTTTTCGGCGCCGAACTCCGCGGCGCGTTTCGTGAAAGCATCGGGAGCTTAGCTCGTCGCGAAGGCGGGAGCGCTCGCACCGAATGGGAGGCGCCGCATGCTCAGTAACGCGTTGGAATTTCTCTATGATGTGATCACGCGGCCGCAATGGGCGTTTTATCGCATCACTCATACCGATGCCAAGGGCGAAGCCGTCATCGTGTTTATTTTGAGCACGCTGATCACTTCGCTCGCTTCGGTCGGGCTGATGCCGAATACCCTGGTCGCCGTGTTCGCCGGCTCACTCATCGGCGGCGCATTGTATTTTTTAATCGGCGGCGCTCTCATGCATTTCTGCGCGTCTCTTTTGGGCGGCGAAGGGACCGTGCAAGGGCTCTTGCAGGCCTTGCCGTTCGCGTTGTTTCCCAACGCCCTGACGGCCTTGGGCGTGATCCTTAATTTCTTGCCGGCGGCTGTCAGTGCGCCGCTCTTTGACGCGCTCACGTTGGTGGTGACGTGCTGGACGATCTTCCTATTGGTCACGGCGTTGCAAAAAAATTATGGAATCAGTCTCGGGCGTGCTGTCTGCACTTTACTGTTTCCGTTTATCGGCCTCTTGCTCTTGGTCACCTTCCTGATTATTGCTTTCGTCTGGTTATTTCTCGCGAATATGCCGATGTGGTCAGGGGCGCTGGAAGAACTCAGCCGCTTTTAGCGAGATCCGTTATGCTTCACGCATCTGTATTTACGCAATAAAAAAACTGCCACATGGCAGTTTTTTTATTTTCTTACGCGTTATTTTTATCGTCCGACTCGGCGCCGGAAAAGGTATCGCTTTCCTGCAGCACCCGTTTTAAAATTTTTCCCGTGCTGTTTTTCGGGAGCGCATCCAAAACGACGTATTTGCGCGGCAATTTGAACGCGGCGAGACGTTGCGCCAAATATTTGCGCAAGGCCTGCGTATCGAGTTCCGCGTCTTCGTGCAACACGATGTACGCGCACACGAATTGTCCGCGCAAACCGTCGGGATGACCGACCACCGCGACTTCCGCCACGCCCGGGTACCGATAGATTTCGTCTTCCACTTCGCGCGGGTACACATTTTCCCCGTTGACGATGATCATGTCCTTGGAGCGGTCGACGATGTAGATATACTCGTCTTCATCCATATAGGCGAGATCGCCCGTATGCAGCCAGCCGTCCTGCAAGGCCTCCGCCGTCGCTTCGGGTAAATGCCAATATCCTTGCATGACGTTGGCGCCCTGCACTAAAAGTTCACCGATCGTTCCCGGCTCATACGTCGTCGCGTCGTACCCGCTGATTTTAACGCGTACGCCCGGAAGCGCCGGACCGATGGAGTAGTATTTATGTTTCGCTTCCGGATTGACCGCGACGACCGGCGACGCTTCCGAAAGTCCGTAACCTTCGATGATCGGCCGACCGTAAATTTCTTCGAATTTCTTCGCGACCGGTTCGGGTAAACTGGCTCCGCCCGAGACGAAGAGACGGACCGATTTCAACCGTTCGGGCGCGGCCAGGCGCACCAGCAGATGGTACAACGGCGGCACTAAGAAAGATACCGTTACCGCATACGTTTCAATCGCCTGCAAGATTTCGCCCGGACGGAACGTGTTGACCGGAACGACGCTGGCCCCTCGGATAAGCGGATTCATGACGCAGGTCGTCCAACCGAAACAATGGTACATCGGCAACACGCAAAGAACGTGATCCTCCGGCGCGTGCGGTAAAACCGCATTGAACTGCTTGACGTTTTCCGCCAGATTACGATGCGTGAGCATCGCGCCCTTGGGTCGACCGGTCGTGCCTGACGTGTAAATGAACGTAGTCACATCCGCATCTTCCCGTTGCGCTTCGGCGGGAACGCATTCCGCCGCGGCGATGCCCTGAGCTTCTTCGGCCAGGTCCGCCACCAAAAGCAGCGGCGCCGCCGTGTGCAGTTCTTTATGCGCTATCAACAACACCAAGCCCGCGTCTTTAGCGATATAGTCCACTTCCGCTTCGGTCAGCATGCAGTTGATCGGAACGACGATCGCGCCCAGACTGACGATCGCGAAGTAAATATAAATAAAGGCGGGACTGTTCTGTTCATACAAACCGACGCGATCGCCTCGCTTCACGCCCTTTTTTTGCAAGACGGTGCGATACCGCGCGATGTGTTCTTTCAGTTGTCCATACGTGACATTTTCGGGACCGCGAATGGCAATACTCTCCGGATCATGGCCGGTGATCAGTTCATCCAGTAACATGGTTTCCTCCTTGGCCGAAATTTCGGCAGCTCATTTCTTATATTCTACATGAAATTTTTAATCATGGGCAAAAAAAAAGACACTGTCGTGTCGGATAAATAAACTGGCGGAGCGGGTGGGATTCGAACCCACGCACGGGGTAAACCGTCTAACGATTTAGCAAACCGTCCTCTTCAGCCTCTTGAGTACCGCTCCAAGTAAAAGCTTCCACTATTTTACGTAAAATTCGCCTTTTTGTCAAGGAAATTTGACGCCATGACATCTTCATCGTCTGCGTGAAAGTCGCGCGACAAACGGAAATTTGCGCAATAAAAAAGAGACGCGCGGTCTCTTTTTCAAATGGTGGGCGATGACAGGATCGAACTGCCGACATCCTGCTTGTAAGGCAGGCGCTCTCCCAGCTGAGCTAATCGCCCATATAAAATGGTGACCCGTGGGGGATTCGAACCCCCGATACCGCCGTGAAAGGGCGGTGTCTTAACCACTTGACCAACGGGCCGTGTATAAAATTGTTCCCCAAGGTTAAAATGAATTGGTGACCCGTGGGGGATTTGAACCCACCGATCCCGCCTTGAGAGGGCGGTGTCTTAACCACTTGACCAACGGGCCAGAAAAAAGTGGTGATCCATCCGCGACTCGAACGCGGGACACCCTGATTAAAAGTCAGGTGCTCTACCAACTGAGCTAATGGATCACGTGGCAGGGGTGGAAGGATTCGAACCTGCGCATGGCGGAGTCAGAGTCCGCTGCCTTACCGCTTGGCTACACCCCTATGGCTCCCTGAGTAGGACTCGAACCTACGACCGATCGGTTAACAGCCGATTGCTCTACCAACTGAGCTATCAGGGAATATAACAAAAGTAATTATAGCCGATGAAATAAAAAAAAGCAAGCGCAAAACTGCGCTTGCTTTTTTTGCACCTCGGTATCCGCTATGACCCGTTACGCCGACACGCGCGGTCGATGCGTCGGCATGCGTCGGTAGGGAAACTCTGCCAGCACGCGATCGGTCATTTCCTTGACGACCGCCTGCGGCGTATTCAAAACCGATTCTTCCGCCGTGTCATTGTACGTGCTTTGCCACACCTGCAGCTGATCGTTCGGCCGGTAATACGCATACACGCGCAACTCACCGAACGTGGTAGTCCACCAGTCGCCGTTCCAATCCGTGCGTGTGAATTGCGCCAAACGCGCCAACTCCGAACCGACGACGATATCCGCATCGTAAGCCTCGGCGACGGCGGCAAAGTCGTAGCGCGTGAACGGTATTGTCGTTTGCGGACCGTTCGTTATTTCATAGTACGGATAGCGAAACGGCTCGGCCAAACGTCGTTCCACATAGGTGCCGAGTTCCGCATGTCGCTCCGCCGTTGCCGTCGGCAGGATAACGACCTTCTCCGCCGCAATCGGTTCGGCGGCAAATACCGACAGCACGCCGATGAAAACGCAAATTACAAGCAAGTACCACTGCCGTTTGTTTCCCATATTGCGCCTCCCTATTCCCGCGCGGGCAGCGCTCGTGCGCTATCCAATGACCGCGTGACCAACGCCGCTTCCGGTAAAACTTCCGCGCTGATTTTATGAAATCGGAAGTGTCGAATGCTGATGATTTCGTCCGCGCCCTTGCGGCCGAGCCACGTCAAATCGCCGCGACCGTCTTTTGTCTGCGGCGGCAAGTACAAGGCATCGCCGCGAATCACGGCCGGCAACGGCTCCACCTCGGCAATGCGCACCGCCGGGTCGCGGTATACTAAACCGAATTCGCAGCGCACCGCAAATTCGCGCGCATTCAGTCGTTGATACGGCGTGAGCGCCAGCGTGCAAACGTAGCGCTCCCCGCTTTGCGGTTCGACCCCCGTCGCCTGCCAGGTGCCGTACCACGTTTGCGCGGTTCGTTCCGCATACCACAGGAACCCGTGCCAGCCCGCCCAAACCAAAAGCGACACCAACGTCACCGCCAGCAGCGTCTGCCGTTTTTGCGCTCCGCTCAACCGAATAATTTTCGCTTCAGCTCCCGCCAGTACAAAATGATTCCCGTCACAACCGGTGTCAGTACCGGCAAAATATTCATCACATAATTGCCGAAATTGGCGATATGCGCTTCATACATGCCCAGCAGGCAAAACGGACATGCTTCCGCCGTGCGGCAACTCAGCAGTAATATGAGCGCCGCAAGCATTGTAATTTTTTGTGCGCGTCGCATGGTATCTTTCCTTATCTCCCTGTGAAATAATCTACACCGGCCTGAAAAATTTTCTGTTTTTTCTGTCCGATAATATTTTTCGCTACATACGGACCATAGCGTTCGCTGTGACCCATCTTGCCCAAAATTCGTCCGTTCGGACTGAGCAGGCCTTCGATCGCCGCGACCGATCCGTTCGGGTTCGCCGGCATCGTTTCGTGGACGCTGCCCCATTCATCGCAATATTGCGTCGCGATCTGACCGTTCGCCGCCAAAGCCTGTACGACGTCCGGCGCCGCGTATAAACGTCCTTCGCCGTGACTGAACGGAATGCGATGGAGTTCGCCCGGTTCAAAATACATGAGCCACGGGGATTTCGTCGAGACGATCTTCGTCATCGCGTAGTGCGAAATGTGACGCCCGATAGTATTGTAGGTGAGCGTCGGCGCGCTCGGCGCCAATTCGCGGATTTCTCCGTACGGCAACAGGCCGAGTTTAATCAACGCCTGGAAACCGTTGCAGATGCCCAGAATCAACCCGTCGCGATGCGTCAAGAGATCGTTCACCGCTTCAGTCAATGCCGGATGACGGAACAGCGCGGCGATAAATTTACCCGAACCGTCCGGTTCATCGCCGGCGGAAAATCCGCCCGGAAATGCCAAGATTTGTGTCGTTTCCACCGCTTTGACAAGCGCTTCGACCGATTCATTCAGCGCCTGCGGCGTCAGGTTGCGCACGACGACGGTCGACACATTGGCGCCCGCATGTTCAAACGCGCGGGCCGTATCCACTTCGCAGTTCGTACCCGGCATCACCGGAATGACGACCTGCGGCGTGCCGATGGTAATCCGCGCGCGGCGCGTCGGATTGCCCGCCACCGGCGAAACGGGATACAGCGGTGCCGGTTGAAGCGTTTTCGTCGGGAATACTTTTTCCAGCGGCTCTTCCCAACGCGCTTGCAATGCATCGAGCGGTAACGTGACGCCGGCCAGAGAAATGCTGTCACCGGCGGTTGCGCCGATGATCGTAATATGCTCGTCAAGCGCCCATTGTTCCGCGACCTCTCTGTCCAATTCGACCAGCCATGAACCCGGCCGCGCCGCGAACCATTCTGTCGGGGTGAGAGCATCACTCAGCCCTGCACCGATATGGTTACCGAAGGCCGCTTTCGCGCACGCGGCGGCAAGACCGCCCGCATCAATCGCCTGCGCGCTTTTCAGCAGGCCTTTTTCCGCCGCCGCGAACAGCCGATCCGCATGATCGATAAAGACTTCAAAGTCCGGCATGGCGTATTCATCCAGCGGCGTTTCAAGTAAGACCAACGCGTGGCCGCGTCCCTTCCATTCGGGACTGACAATGTGCGTCGCATCCCCCGGAGCCACCGCGAACGAAATCAGCGTGGGCGGCACATGCAAATCAAGGAAACTGCCGCTCATCGAATCTTTGCCGCCGATCGCGCCGACTTCCAGTTCCGACTGCGCGACAAACGCGCCCAAAAGCGCCGCGACCGGTTTACCCCAAGAGGCCGTGTCGCCTAATTTTTCAAAATATTCCTGCAAGGATAAATAGGCGCGTTTCCAGTTGCCGCCCAGCGCCGCGATTTTCGCCAGCGACTGCAACACGGCGAACAGACCGCCGTGGAACGGGCTCCACGACGCCAAGTACGGATCAAACGCATGGGTCATGATGCTCACGGTCGACGTTTCCCCGTGACGCAGCGGAATTTTCGCGACCATGCCGTCGACCGGCGTGCACATGCGCGCGCCGCCGTACGGCATCAGCACCGTACCCGCGCCGATCGTCCCGTCAAATCGTTCGCCCAAACCGCGCTGCGAAGCGACATTCAAATCACCGAGCGTTTGCGCCCAAGCGGCACGCACGTCCGTCACCGGTTGCGGGGTAAAATAATTTTCTTCCGCCGGCGCCTTGATGACCGCCGCACTGGCTCGACTGGCGCCGTTGGTATCGAGGAACGAGCGCTCCAAATTGACGATGGTTTCACCGCGCCACTGCATCATCAGGCGGCGCTCTTTCGTGACGACCGCAATCGGCGTCGCTTCCAGATTTTCTTCGTCCGCATAGCGGCGGAACGTATCCGCATCGTCCGCGGCGACGACCACCGCCATGCGTTCCTGCGATTCGGACAGCGCCAATTCCGTGCCGTCCAATCCTTCATATTTTTTCGGTACAGCATCCAGATTAATCGTCAAGCCATCAGCCAATTCGCCGACAGCGACCGCCACGCCGCCCGCACCGAAATCGTTACAGCGGCGAATCAGGCGCGAGGCTTCCGGACGCCGGAATAAGCATTGTAATTTACGTTCCGTCGGCGCGTTACCTTTTTGCACTTCCGCGCCCGCGGTGGTTAATGAACTTTCCGTATGTTCTTTGGACGAACCGGTCGCACCGCCAATGCCGTCACGACCGGTACGGCCGCCGACCAGCAATACGATATCGCCCGGTTCCGGCACGCGACGAACGACCTGATCTGCCGGCACCGCGCCGACGACCGCGCCGACTTCCATGCGTTTGGCGACGTAGCCGGGGTGGTAGTATTCACGTACCTGACCGGTCGCGAGACCGATCTGGTTACCGTAGGAGCTGTAACCGGCCGCCGCCTGCGTCGTAATCGTGCGCTGCGGCAATTTGCCGGTAAGCGTTTCCGAAAACGGCGTGCGCGGATCGCCGCTGCCGGTCACCCGCATCGCCTGGTAAACGTACGCACGTCCGCTCAAGGGATCGCGAATACAGCCTCCCAAACAGGTAGCCGCACCGCCGAACGGTTCAATTTCCGTCGGATGGTTATGCGTTTCGTTTTTAAAGAGCAACAGCCATTCTTCCGTGCCCTTTTGGGTTTTGACCGGAATCTTGATCGTGCAGGCGTTGATTTCTTCCGACTCATCCAACTCCTGCAAAAGTCCCTGCGCCCGCAACGATTTCACCGCAATCGTCGCCAGATCCATCAGCGATTGCGGCCGCGGATTGTCACTGTACAAGCCGTTGTGCACTTCACTGTACCAGTCGTACGCTTCAACGATCGGCTCGGTAAAATGACCCGCCTCGATATCGACATGCGTCAGTTCCGTGCCGAAGGTCGTGTGACGACAATGATCGGACCAGTACGTATCCAAGACACGCAATTCGGTCAGCGTCGGATCGCGATCTACCTGATCGCGGAAATATTCCTGTACGACCGCCAGATCCGCTTCATCCATGGCCAAACCGTACTGCGTTAACATCGCTAAAAGTTCCGAACGCGTCGCGGAAATAAATCCGTCCAATACCGGTACCGGTTGCGGTTGATGCGCCGGCGCGATGAGTTCACGCGGCATCTCCCAAGCCGCTTTGCGCGCTTCGATCGGGTTGATCACGTATTCTTTCAATTTAACGATGTCGACCGGTCGATCCATACCGGTGACGACATATACCGTCGCATACGCTACGCGCGCGTCGACGCTCGGATCCAGCAAACGCAGACATTGCTCCGCCGAATCGGCGCGCTGGTCATACTGACCGGGCAACAACTCGACGGCAAAGGCCGTTTCCTGCGGACCGATTTGCAAATGTTCCGTCCATGTATCCACGGGAGGTTCCGCGAAAATCGTCGTCATCGCGCGAGCAAACAGTTCTTCACTGACACCATCCACGGTATACCGATGCCAAACCTGCACATCGGTTAACGACGTCAGGCCCAGCTGCTCCCGCCATTCCCGTAAAAAGCGTTGCGCCGTATCGGCCAGCGCCGTTTTTTTGGCGACAAAAACTCGTTGTAACATAGGTTCCTCCCTCATACTATGCAGCGCGCCAAGCGGCGCGAATGACCAGCAATTGATTGAGTTTATTCTACCATTACAGGCCGGATTTTTCCATATTTATGGCGTACGAAAACATCTTTATTTAAAAAAGAATTCGCCGCGTATCGTATTTATATTTGAACATAAATTCAATCGTTCGGATTTTATCCGGCATTTTTTTACTAAATGAAAAATAAAAGATGCGTATTCACGCATCTTTTATCGTCTCGCTTACTTTTGCCGTTGCCGCCGCCTTGTTTTCGGTTCGCAGCGCGTGCACGCGGACGCGACGAGTGCCGCGATACGCGGGCGTTTCTCCGGCCAGCCGTTCCCAATAGCCGCGCGGGCGTCGACGCCACAAGCGATGCCGCTGCCTGCGCAAGGGTCGATGCCACGCGCTGTACGCCGCCGCAAGCAGTCGACGCAAACGCAACGGCAAATAAACGGCGCCGAAACGTTCGTATTCCCACGCAAACTGCTCTTCAATCGGATCGACCTGGTAATGATGCCGATGACCGTACATCGCGCTTTCCAAACCGCGTGGCGAAAATTCCAGCGTCGCGCTTGTCCATGGGGAACGTCCCGGGTTCTCCGCGATCCATGCTTTCCAAAGTTCGCGCACCGCCGTGTCGGCCGCCGCCATTTGCAACCACAGGTCTTCTTCCGAGTCGCCCGTCCGCCAAACGGAATCCGTCCAGTAAACATACTCCGCGCGCGTTTTCGGGCGGTAATAAAAATAATGAAGCGGCTCGGTCGCCATGAGCGTTCGCCAAACGACGCGTCCCCACGGCTCTTTAATCAGCGCCGTTATCGTCTGCATTACGTCGGCATACGCCGCCTGCATTTGTTCGTTCACGCTGCTTCCTTTCTCAGCGGTGCTCCCGCCATGGTGTCATATATCGTTGCCACTGCGCCAACAGCGCCTGGACCATTAATCCCGCTACACACAACACAAAGATGCACGCCAACAGCGGCGCGGTCAGCATCAAATCCCCGAAATGCAAAATCAGCGCGCCGATGCCCGTCTGTGCCGCGATCATTTCGGCCGCGACCACGAGCACGAGTGCCGTGCCGCAACCGAGTTGCAAGCCCGCGAACAATTCCGGCAGCACCGCCGGCAGCGCGACGGTACGCACATACCGCCCGCGACTCACGGGATACATCGCAGCGACTTCACGGTAAAGGCGCGGCAAACGCACCAATCCCGCCATCGTATTGATAAAAACCGGGAAAAAGACACCGAGCGCAATCAATACGTATTTCGGTAATTCACCGATGCCGAGCCAGAGCACGAAAAGCGGCAAAATGGCAATTTTCGGCAAAGGATAAAAGAAATAAATGTACGGTTCGATCAAGCGTCGAAACGTCGGCGAAAGTTCGCCCGCGAGCGCCAACAACAACGCCGCAAGACCGCCCGCGACCACGCCGACCAGCCAACGTAACGCGCTGGCTGCCAGCGCCGGTCCCAACGTGCCTTTTTGCACCAACGCCGCCAACGCGGCGGCGATTTGCGACGG
This sequence comes from uncultured Veillonellaceae bacterium, assembly GCA_900556745.1. Classification (GTDB taxonomy): domain Bacteria; phylum Bacillota; class Negativicutes; order Veillonellales; family Negativicoccaceae; genus Negativicoccus. The sequence goes on along the minus strand of USPU01000006.1, from coordinate 2,210 downwards.
CGCGGGGAGATATACCGGTGAAATCCAACCTTGACGCACGCTCCACTCCCACAGACCGAGCAGCAGCAACACGCCCGCCAGCGCCCACCAGCGCGCGCAACTGCTTTCTTTGGGCGCCAAACGGTACCGTACTTCGCGTTCAGTCGTCATGGCGACCTCCCTGCGTCAACGCCGCCGTGGCGCCGGCTTTAATTTCCTGCCAAATGGTTTCTTCCAGCGCCGCCAACTGCGTCCGCGCGCTGAGCTGATGCCGTTCCTTGCGCGGTATATCCACCGTCAAACATTCCACAATGCGGCCGGGGCGCGGCGAAAATACCCAAATCACATCGGCGAGCCGCACCGCCTCGGCGATGTTGTGCGTGACATACAAGGTCGCCGGACGCAATTCTTCCCAATATTGTACCAGTTCATCTTCCAATAGCCGCCGCGTCTGCGCGTCGAGCGCGGAAAACGGTTCGTCCATTAATAATAAATCCGGCTCGGTCACCAGGGCGCGCGCGATCCCGACGCGTTGCCGCATGCCGCCCGAAAGCGAACCCGGATACGCATCCGCGAATTCGCTCAATTGCATGCGCGCCAACTTTTGCGCTACCCGTTCGGCAATTTCCTGTCGGCTAAACTCGCGATCCTGCAAACTGAACGCTACATTGTCCGCGACGGTCAGCCAGGGAAACAAACCGCCCTGCTGAAACACCATCGCCGTCTGCGGCGGCGTCTCCGCGCCGCGCCAGTACAAACGCCCCGATGTCGGCGGCAACAATCCCGCCGCCAAGTATAAAAGCGTCGATTTTCCGCAACCGGAAGGGCCGATCAGTGCCACGAACTCTCCCGGCGCGACCGTTTTGGTAAGCGGCGCCAGCGCTTGGATCTGCACGCCGTTTTTCTCCGTATAGGTCTTCGTGACCGCGTCCAAACAAAATTCCATATTATTCAAACAGGGCGGTCTGCTCGTAGCGCGGGCGCGCGTTTTTCTCCGCGCCGAACACCCGCTCCATGGCACTTTGCGTGATGAGTACCGTGCCTTCCGATTTACGGGTTTCCGTCGCCGTAAAAATCGGCTCCACCAACGTTCCGTCCGGCCTGCGATAGCCGCCCGCGTAGTGGCGCAACGTGGATGCGGGCACGTCCCAACGCACCGCCGCCTCCATCAAAGTCATGACTTCCGTTAACGCATCCTGCATATCCGCCCTCCTTTCCGTTCGGTTTCATTATAGCACGGCGCCGCCGTCGTCTTGCCACGTGATCGCCTCATGCAGAGCCAGTGAATAAATGATTTTTTTCACGACCGGCCGCCGCCAAATGCGCGCGGCCGCATGGGCGTATAAATCGAGTTGGCGATGGTAACGTTCGTAGAGCACATTGGCCGTATCCACGCGGTCGGTCTTATAATCCAAAATCGCAAGATCGCCGTTGGCCGTCGCGTACAGGCAGTCGATCACGCCCTGCAAAAATACTTCGTCATCGCCCGCCGGCACGCCGAGCGCCACCGCCGCGGGCAGCAACATTCCAAACGGACATTCGCGCAACACAAACGATGATTGGCGAATCTCCGCCGCCGTGTCGCAGGTTAACCACAAATCGAGATCACGACGATGGGCCAACTTCGCTTCGGCCGGCGTTATTTTTTGCGCCGCCAACAGTTGGTCGAGATACGTCTGCGCTGTCGTGGTACCGTCGCCCGCGCCGATCTCGGCCAAAATGCGATGCATGAGCGTGCCGTAACGCGCCCCGCCGTCCGGTCGCATATCCGGCGTAACAAATTGCGGCGGACGCACCCAAGCGTCATTCACCGGTTCAATTTCCGTCGCGGCGTCCGCCTCGGTCGGTACTAAACGCACCGCTTTTGTCGCCGCCTCGTCAGCCGTCTGCGCCGGTTGCACCGTCAATATCGGCAACGGATAATCCGCCGCCGGTCGTTCCGTTTTGGGCAACGGCGGTAAGGCCGCCGTGATTTCACCCAAGTGATGCGTTACTTCCGTCACGGTGACTTTCGCGGGGATCTGCGTGGCAAGCGGTTTGTCATATTGCCAGGAAAGGCGTTTCGCGATTTCCGTCGGCAGCGGCGTGCCCGTCAATGTGCCTTGCCGCACGTTTTCTAAACGCGGATCCGACACCGTTGCGACCGCTTCGTTCCATGTCGGCGTCACCGTCTGCACATCCCAGCGCGGTAACGCCCCGTTTTCCAAATGCGGCCACAACCAGTCCAGGTA
>USPU01000005.1 GCA_900556745.1 uncultured Veillonellaceae bacterium | reverse complement strand
GTGTTTCCGCCGTCAGCGGCTGCGATGCATCCAGCACGGCGAGAATCAAATCCGCCTGCGCGAGTTCGCGGTGTGTACGCGCAATTCCCATTTGTTCAATTTGGTCGCTCGCTTCACGAATGCCCGCCGTGTCCACAAGCACCAGCGGAATGCCGTGAATCAGCGCCGATTCCGTAATCGTGTCGCGTGTCGTGCCGGGAATATCCGTCACAATCGCGCGCTCTTCCGCCAGCAATTGATTCAAAAGGCTTGATTTGCCCGCATTGGGTAAACCCGCGATGACGGTTTTTAATCCCTCTTTCCAAACTTTTCCCGCCGCCGCGCGGGCGATCATCGCTTCCAATTCAGTGATGATCGCGGTCAGTTTCGTATCGATTTCCGCCGGCGTCAGCTCCGCCAAATCCTCTTCGGGATAATCAATCACCGCTTCCAACGAAGCTACGAGTTCGGTCACCGCCGCGCCGGTCGCTTCCACCCAGCGGGAAAGTTTGCCCGTCAGTTGACCGACCGCCACGCCTAAGCCGACTTCGCTCTTCGCGGTAATAATATCATCCACCGCTTCCGCCTGCGTCAGATCAATACGCCCGTTCAAAAAGGCGCGCTCGGTAAATTCACCGCGTTCCGCCAAGCGCGCGCCCGCTTGGAGGCAAAGCTGCAAGCTGTGTTGTAACACCAGCATCCCGCCATGCAGTTGCAACTCCACGACATCTTCACCCGTATACGAACGCGGCGCGCGCATGACAAGCAAAATGCTTTCGTCCATCGTTTGCCCGTCCGCTACGATATGGCCGTAATGCGCCCGAAAACCGCGCGCATTATTCCAATCCAGCGGCGTGTACGGCCGAAAAACGCGCGCGGCGAGCGCCAGCGCCTCCGGCCCGCTGATCCGGATAATACCGATTCCGCCCGTGCCGAACGGCGTTGCGATCGCGGCAATGGTATCTTCGTTATACATAATTCTCCTTAGAAAAAGAAAGACCGGGATCGCCCCGGTCTGTAATGCGTTTACTGCTTGTAGTGAATCACCAAGTGGCGATTGTCCAGTTCGCCCTCACTCTTCGTGTAGACGTCCGGATCATCTTGCAATGTCAGATGAATAATTTTGCGTTCATACGCATTCATCGGTTCCAACACCAAGGGGCGTTGATTGCGTTTGACACGGTCCGCCATGCGGATCGCCAGCGATTCCAGCGTCGCTTGCCGACGCTCGCGGTAATCTTCCACGTCGAGCATGACGAAATACCGACCGCGGCCGCTCTGATTGGCCGCTAAATTGGTCAGATACTGCAACGAGTCCAACGTTTTGCCGTGTTTACCGATCAAAACGCCCAACCCGCGCCCGTGCAATTGTAATAAAATGCGTTCCGCAGTCATTCGCTTTTCGATCATCACATCGAGTCCCATCGCATCGGTGACGGATTGTAAAAAGGCTTTAGCGCGCTGCGCCGTTTCCGCTTGTTCTTCCGCCGAAAATGCGCTTTGGGAACGAGTATTTGTCACCGCTTCAGTCGCCACCGCGCCGGTATCCGCTACATGCGCCGTGGCGTCCGCTGCCGCCTCCGGACGCAGCGTTTCTTCCGCCGCTTGCGTTTCCTGCTCAACAACGGTCGCCGGTGTTTCAATAATCGGTTCTTCGTTTTGCACTTCGATACCGGTAGCGTCTTCAAGACCCGCGGACATTTTGGCCTGGCGCTTCGAAGCTTCCGTCAATTCTTCGCGCGGTACGATATAATCCGCTTTCGCAGTCTCTTTATCAACTTCCGATTCCGTCAGCTCACCATACAATTTGGTAACCAGGATGCGCGCCTCTTTGGCGCCGATACCGAAGATACCCTTTGACCCTTCCGACAGTACATCTACATTCACTTCACCGCGCGTGACTTGCAGCTCTGCTAATGCTTTCGCGGTAGCGTCTTCCACGGTTTTGCCCGTAAACTCGATTGGATGGCTCATTTGACACCTGCTCCCTTCGGCTTTTCACGAAACATGATAAACTGTTGCGCCATCTGGAATAAATTGGAAACTACCCAATAAATAACCAGACCGCTCGGAAAACTTAAGCTGATGTAGCCGATGAAAAGCGGCATAAAGACCAGCATGATTTTTTGCTGCTGCGCCGCCATAGAACCCGCCGAATTGTTGCTGCTCATCGTTTGCTTTTGCATGATGAACGTCGACAGCGCGGACAGAACCGGTAAAACATAGTACGGATCGGTCGCGCCCAGGCTCGGCAGCCATAAGAAGCTGATATATTCGGGATCGTATTGATAACTGCGCAACGCGTAGAAAATCGAAATCAAAAACGGCATCTGAATCAGCATCGGCAGGCAGCCCGACAGCGGATTGACACCCATCTCCTGATACATCTTCGTCATTTCCATTTGAATCCGTTGCGGATCCCCTTTATATTTCTTTTGAATCTCCTGAAGGCGCGGCTGCATTTCCTGCATGCTCTTCATCGAGCGGATCTGCTTAATCGCCAACGGCAAAAGCAGCACGCGAATCAGAATCGTCATTACTATAATTGCGATCCCGTAACTCGGGAATCCCGCCATCTGCGTCAATTGGTAGCAAAACGACAAGAAATGCTGCATGATTGACGCCAAAAAATCAATGGCATCACTGAATATACTCACTCGGTTCCTCCTTTAAGGATGCGCGGGCAGGCGGTACAGGATCATAGCCTCCCGAATGCAAGGGATGACACTTCAGCAGGCGTCGCAACGCCAGCCAACTTCCTTGCAGGGGTCCGAAGCGTAATATCGCTTCGCGGGCATAAATGCTGCACGTCGGATAAAACCGACACGTCGGCGGTTTCAACGGTGAAAGAAAGCGACGGTAAAAGTCGATTATACCGATTAAGATACGCGTCAGCATTGCAAAAGTTTCGCCCTTCTGAGCACAAATAATAAATCCCGCTCCGCTTCCGCGTATGACGCTTGCGCCAATCGCTTGCGTCCCACCAGAACCAGGTGATAGCCCGGTTTCAGCTGCGGCCGATGCAGGCGATACGCTTCGCGAAGCAAACGGCGCGCACGATTTCGCGCGACCGCATTTCCTACCTTTTTGCCGGTGACAAAGCCGACCCGGGTGGGTTCGCCCTGTCGCGGCAGCACATACAGTACCAGACGATTGGCAATCACGGCACGACCGTGTTGGTAGACACGCCGGTACTCATGGCCCTGCGTAATTCGATCCCCTTTTTTCAATTCGTGCATGACAACCGTCCCTTATGTATACAAAGAACTTGGCCGAGGCCAAGTTCTTTGTATCGCCTCTCGCTTAGGCGGATAATTTTTTTCTGCCTTTCAATCTTCTTCTTTTTAAGACCATGCGGCCGCCTTTAGTTTTCATGCGTTCCCGAAAACCGTGGGTACGTTTGCGCCAAAGCACACTCGGTTGATACGTCCGTTTCATGTCTGCACCTCCTTCTAGCATTAGGTGAATCAGTTCATACCATAACAAAGTAATTATATTGAAAAAGTTGGTCACTGTCAATCAATAGGCTTGTCATTGTCCAAAAAAGGCTTTATTTTTTTAATGTATATAAAAAGTGATTTCAGTAAAATTTTTATTTTTCTTTATTTTCCACTTGAAGTGTTGCCTGCCTGTGCTATAATTAGTGAAATATCTATTAAGGGGTGATGAAAATGCGAGGACAGACCATTTCTCGCTCTGCCTATGTATCCATAGGCCTCATGTTATTTGCATTATTTTTCGGAGCGGGAAACTTGATTTTCCCGGCCTCTCTGGGACAAAATGCCGGCTTGAATTTTCCGGAAGCGATTCTGGGCTTTTTAGTTACCGGCGTCGGTCTGCCTTTGTTGGGCGTTATGGCCATCGGCTACTCCGGCAGTCGCGACCTGCAGGATCTTTCGTCGCGTGTCCATCCTGTCTTCGGTCTTTTATTTACGATTTTATTGTACCTGACGATTGGACCGTTTTTCGCCATCCCGCGTACGGGAACGGTATCGTATGAAATCGGCATCAAACCGTTTTTGGGCGCAGGCACGGGCAATTTGGAATTGTCGATTTTTCTCGCCGTGTTCTTCGGTATTTCGTGGTGGTTCTCCATTTCACCGGCCAAGCTCGTTTCGCGTATCGGTAAAGTATTGACGCCGCTCTTACTTTTATTCCTCGGCATACTGATCGTGAAGTCCCTTCTCTCGCCGATCGGACCGATGCAGGCTCCGACGCCGACATACGCTACTTCCGGTCTGGCGTTTACGCAGGGCTTCCTGGACGGTTACAACACGATGGATGCGTTGGCGTCCTTGGTCTTCGGGATCATCATCGTCAAATCCGTCAAACAGTACGGCGCGGAATTTGAACGTGATATCGCGGCGGCTACGTTTAAATCCGGCTTGATTGCCGCGATCTGCCTGGGCGTTGTCTACGTCTTTATCGGCAACATCGGGGCGACCAGCGTCACCGGCATCGGCATGCAGGAAACAGGCGCGCCGGTTCTCTCGCTTTCGACGCAATTTTACTTTGGCGATCCGGGCGCATTCATTTTGGCTATCATCGTCATCTTGGCGTGTCTGACGACAAGCATCGGTTTGATTACGTCCTGCTCGACGTATTTCAACGAATTGGTACCGGCGCTTTCGTATCGCGTGTGGGTGAGCATCTTCTCCGTATTCTCCGCGGTAATCGGCATGTTTGGTTTGTCGACGATCATTTCCGCGGCGATTCCGGTGCTGATGTTCCTGTATCCCTTGACGATGGTTATGATGTCGCTGACGTTTTTGGCACCGCTTTTTGACAATCGCCAAGCGGGCTACTTTATTACCCAACTCTTTACATTGGTTCCAGCGCTCTATGACGGGTTGCGTACCGCCGGTTTTGAAATGCCGGCTCTCACGCACTGGATGGAAGCGAATTTACCGTTATTCGGTTATGGTTTGGGCTGGGTATCGTTTGCAGTCGTCGGCTTCATTCTGGCGCTCTGCTATGTGAAATTCGTAAAAAAAGCACCGACAACTGTCTAGTCGATAAAAAACCGGTCGGAAACTTTCCGGCCGGTTTTTGTGTGCTCTATTTTAAAATCGGTGGATATCTGCTAAAATAAAGACACATTTACACGGAGTTGTCCACCAACTTATCCTCATTGTCCACAGCATTAAACCCTTGTTTTACAATACTTTTACTTTTATTTCCACCATTTTCACGGAGAATTTTATGACCGATATTTTTGACTTTTGGGAAGCCGTACTTGCCCGACTGGGCGAACGGATTTCCCCGGAGATGTTGAACTGGCTCATGTCGCATGTCTTGCCGCTGACATTAACGGAAGACACATTGACGGCGCAAGTGAGTAAACCGTTTTTAAAAATTTGGCTCGAAAAAAATCTCTTAAGCGATTTGCAGGCGACTGTCAACGAAGTGGCCGCACGGCCGCTTACATTGCAAATCACCTTGCCCCAAGCGACGGACGTACCGATACCGCCGTTGCCGTCGACAAACACCACGGAAACTTTTACATTGCCCGAACCTCCGGTGCCGGTATTCCACAAACCGACACCAACCGGCGTGCAGGAAACCTCGCCGAGCACTACTCCGGCCGCCGCAGTACAAATCCCCGCAGCGCCGAAAAGTGAGTACAACTTCGGCAAGCATTCGATTCCCATCGATCCCGCTTGTACCTTTGATAATTTTATTGTTTCCAATTCCAATACTTTGGCGCGCAGCGCGGCATTCGCCGTCGCACAACAACCGGCGCAATATCAAAACCCGTTGTTCATTTACGGGCCATCGGGACTCGGCAAGACCCACTTGATGCATGCCATTTGCAACTATGTGCGCGCCCACACGCCGGAAAAGAAATTTTTATTTCTCACGAGCGAAGATTTTACCAATGATTTCATTTCCGCTCTGACGCAAAAAGGAGTGGAGCACAACCGCGCCTTTCGGGAAAAATATCGTTCCGTCGATTATCTGCTCATCGATGACGTGCAATTTTTCGGGAAAAAAGACGGCACGCAGTTGGAGTTTTTTCACACGTTCAATGAACTACTGAACAGTAAAAAACAAATCGTCATGACCTGCGACCGGTTACCGGAAAATATGGAGAAGGTCGAACAGCGACTGATTTCGCGTTTCCGCATGGGCCTGGTCGTCGAAATACAGCCGCCAGATTTTGAAATCCGCAGCGCCTATTTACAGAAAAAAGCAGCCGCCGCGGAAATTTCCATGCCGACGGATGTCGTATCGTTTCTCGCGGAAAATTTTACCGAAGATTTTCGGGAACTGGGTGGCGTATTTAATCGCATCGCCACATTACAGTCATTATCACCGGAACCGATTACGGTCGAGTGGGCACAGCAACAGCTGGCCGATATACTGCCGGCGGAACGCCGCATTATTTTGAATCCGGATATTATCATCAACGAAGTCGCAAGCTTTTATAAAATTCGCCGTGATAAACTCGTCGGCAAAACACGTCCGAAAAATATCGTTTTCCCGCGGCAAATCGCCATGTTCCTCTGCCGTGACATGTTGGATTTATCCTTTAAAGAAATCGCGGCGGCATTCAACAAAAATGACCACACGACCGTCATGCACGCTTACGACAAAATTTATAAAGAACTGCAAACCAATATCAAGCTGCAGGAAGAGATGCAACAGATCCGACAATTTCTGACCGGCGGATAACAAGCGGATGAAGAGCGAAAATGACGTGGATAATTCCGGATGTTATCCACTTTACCGGCAGGCATGATGGATAAGGAGCGCAATTTTATCTTTTATCCACCGACTTATTCACATCGATGCGAATAACATTTACAAGCTTTGACCGGATTATCCACTTTTCCACCGCGTCTACTACTACTGCTATTATTTAACTGTAAACAATCAAAACATCGCCATCGTAAGGAGGCCATCATGAAATTATCGTTACCCACCCAAGCTTTACAATCGGCATTGGATCAAGTAAGCCGTGCCGCCGCACCGAAAGTCGGTAATAATGCGTATGCGGGAATTTTATTAAGCGCTGCCGACAATATGTTGGAAATACAGGCGACGGATTACCAGGTCAGTGTACGGGTCCGCACGCCAGCGACAGTCACCGAACCCGGTGAAACGGTCGTATTGGCCGCGTATTTGCCGGAATTGATCAAAAAGTTGCCGGCGGGCACGGTAGAAATCCAAAGTCAGACCGGCGCATCCACATTATTGATTCGTGCGGGGCGCAGTGAAAATGAAATGGTAACCGGCGTCGCGGGCGAATTTCCCCGTTTGGATGAATTGGATCATCCGCAACAATTCACGTTGCCGAGCGATCAGCTGCGCGATATGTATAGTCTGACGCAATTCGCTGTCGCGGGTGACAACCAACGTCCGATTTTCAGCGGCATTTTGCTGGAGGCGGGGGAGAAAGCGGCGCGCATGGTCGCTACCGATACGCACCGGTTGGCATTGCGGGAAGTGGTGTTGGCGGATGCGTTGGCGCAGCCGGTGCGTTTGGTGATTCCCGAACGCGTGCTCGCCGATGTGGTGCGTTTGTTACCGACAAATGAACCGGTCGACGTGACGATTTCCTGGCACCGTGATTATGTCGCGTTCGAATTTGCGGGCGTATACTTCATGTCCAATTTGATCGCGGGTGAATTTCCTGATTATGAACGCGTGTTTCCGGCACGTTTTGATGCGAAGGCGATCATCGATCGGCGCGAATTTACCGCGGCATTGGAACGCGCAGCGTTAATTTCGCGCAACATGGCGTACAAAACCGTTACCTTAAAATGGGGCGACGGCAGTGTGGAAATCAGCGCGACGAGCGCCGAAGTGGGAAGCACGGAAGAAACATTACCGGTGAACTATGAGGGAGAAGCATTGGAAATCGTGTTCAACTGTTTCTACCTGCTCGATATTTTAAAACGTTCGACAGGCGATAAAATTACCCTACATATCCTGCAAAACGGACCGATGCTTGTGGAACAGGAAAACGATCCGGATTACCGCTATGTGGTCACGCCGATGCGAGGGCATTAAGATGCGAGAAATTACGATTCATACGTCTTTTATTGCGTTAAATGAACTGTTGAAACTCGCCGGCGTGGTCGGTTCGGGGGCGGAGGCGAAAGGATTGATCCGCAGCGGTGAAGTTTGGGTCAACGGCGAACCTTGCACCGTAGTTCGCAAAAAAATTACCGCCGATGATCGCGTCGATGTGCCCGATCAGGGAAGTTTCACGGTTGTGTCCGAAGTATGAAAATCGCCACCGTTGCGGTGACGGATTTTCGCAGCTATGCGGAATATTCGCTGACGCTTTCCGCTCCGACGACATTGCTTTACGGCCCGAACGGTTGCGGCAAAACGAATCTTTTGGAAGCGATGTACTTGGCTTCCGTGGGAAAATCACCGCGCACGAGTCATGATCGGCTGATGATTCGGCACAACGCGGAGAGCGCCGCCGTTCGGGTCGATTTTACGCGCCATGAAGTAGCGCAAAAAATCCAAATCAATGTATATAAAAATAAACGCAAAGAAATGTGGATCAATGCGACGCCGGTTCGCCAAAAAGAATTGGTCGGGACATTGCATACCGTTTATTTCGGACCGGATGATTTGCAGTTGATCAAAGGCAGTCCGCAGGGGCGCCGCCGTTTTTTGGATTTGAGTTTGGCGCGGGCGAATTCGCTCTATTATGATGCGTTACTGCGTTACAATCGGATTTTGGCGCAACGCAATCAACTGCTGAAAGCGCAGCGGGCGGTGGATTTGGCACCGTGGGACGAGCAGCTGGCGACGCAGGCCGTCTATATTACCAACGCGAGAATGCAGGCGCTGGAGGAGTGGAATAGGCTGGTCGGACCGACTTCGCAAACCTGGTCGGCCGGAGATCTCAACGTGCATTTGAAATACCTGCGTTTCTATGCCAAATGTGAAGACATTTCCAAAGAGGAGTATTTACATCTATATAAAGAAACGCTGGAACGTGATTTGAAAAGCGGTTTTACCTCCATCGGACCGCATCGTGCCGATGTGGTGTTTTACCATGAGGATAAAAATTTGGCCGATTACGGATCGCAGGGCGAGCAGCGGCTCGCCATTTTGGCGTTAAAATTATCCGAGACCACGTATTTAAAAGAACATGTCGGCGAATTGCCCGTACTGTTGTTGGACGATGTCCTCAGCGAACTCGATGAGGAACGGCAACAGGAACTGTTACGCTGGACTGCCGACCGACAATTGCAATTGATCATGACCGCCGCGTATCGTCCGAACCGTTTGCCGGAACCGGTCGATATGCGTTGCTTGGAGAAATCCCATGGCGCATAATTTGAATTCTTTACAACAGGCGCTTGCCGTTTGGACGGAACAATGGAAAGACCAGCCGCAAATGCAGTTGTACCGATTGCAGGAAAGTTGGCCCGAAGTCGTCGGCAAAATACTGGCGAAAAAATCCTTTATCGGTAAGTATGACGGCGTGACGGTCACGGTACTTGCGGATAATTCAGTCTGGCTGAATGAACTTTTTATTCAGCGGGAAAAAATTATTAAAAAATTGGTCGATCGATTTCCGGAATACACCATCACGGATTTAAAATTTCGCACCGGTCGTCGCGCGCAACAGGCGCCAAAAAAAGCGGCGGAAAAACGGACACAGGAGCATATTCCCGCATTGACCGCGGCGCAGAAAGAAGAAGTGGCTGCGTTTTTTACGGCGGTACCGGATCCGGCTTTAAAACAATCGCTGATTCATTTGCGCGAACGGCAGCTGGCGCTGGAATTGGCGCGACGGGAAGCGGGTTTTGTACCGTGCGGGGTTTGCCACCAGTTGACGGACGCGGTCGACGGTACTTGTGAAATGTGCAAGTTGCGGGCGCAGGCGCAAGAACGTCACGCCGTCACCCGCTATCTGAAAGAGCATCCGGCCGCGTCGTATCGGGATGTCATCGCGGCTGTGGGCACGAGCGAGAGCATGTATGCGCAGTCGCGGCAATACTTGATCTATCGGACGCTCGATCATATCTATCATCGTGTAGAAACAGCGGCGGAGCAGGTCATGCTCGCGAGTTTACTCACCGGTATCGAACCGCAGGAACTGACGGAGGATCATGTTCGCAATCTTTTGGCGAAGTTTGTGCGTAAAGCGGAAGATAAATGACGTAAAATAAAAAATAAGAGGATTTTATTCGTATCGATACTTACCCCATACAAAAATCAAAATAGGCCCATTATGGGCTTATTTTGATAAAATAAGTGTATTTTTAAAATTATTTATAGTATACTGTATATAATTAAGATAAAAATTTTGAAAAGGGGAAACTATGGCAGAAAATACTCGTAAAACCGGTTACGGCGCGCAGGATATTCAGGTCCTGGAAGGGTTGGAGGCCGTTCGCAAACGTCCGGGGATGTACATCGGCGACACATCGACGCGCGGTCTGCATCATTTGGTCTATGAAGTTGTGGATAACTCTATCGACGAAGCGTTGGCCGGTTTCTGTACTCATATTGAAGTTACGATTCATCAAGATAACAGCGTGACGGTGGTCGATGACGGTCGCGGTATTCCTGTCGATATGCATAAAACCGGTCGCCCCGCGATCGAAGTCGTGTTGACGGTGCTTCACGCTGGCGGTAAATTCGGCGGCGGCGGCTACACGATTTCCGGCGGTTTGCACGGCGTCGGCGTATCTGTTGTTAACGCCTTGTCTGAAAAAATGGACGTGCAGGTTTGGCGTGACGGTAAAACGCATGAAATCGCTTTTGTCCGCGGTCATATCAGCGAGCCTTTGCATTCCTACGGCCATGTCGAAACGACCGGCACCAAAGTTACCTTTTTACCGGATAAAGAAATTTTCACGGAGGGCGTGGAATTTTCGTTCGACACGCTCGCATCGCGTTTCCGCGAACTCGCGTTCTTAAATAAAGGCTTACGCATTACGTTAACGGACGAACGCGACGATGAAAAATATTCCGAAAGCTACCATTACGAAGGCGGTCTGAAATCTTTCGTCAAATATTTAAATACGAATAAATCAACAATTCATCCGAATGTGATTGATTTTGAAGGGGATCGCGACGGCATTTTTATCGAAATCGCCATGCAGTACAATGACGGTTTCAGTGAAAATGTTTACTCCTTTGCCAACAATATCAATACCATTGAAGGCGGTACGCATTTATCCGGTTTCCGCGCCGCGTTGACGCGCACGATTAACGACTATGCGCGGCGTTCCGGTCTGATTAAGCAAAATGAAGAAAATCTTTCCGGTGACGACGTGCGCGAAGGTTTAACCGCCGTCATCAGCGTGAAAGTTCCCAATCCGCAGTTCGAAGGTCAGACGAAAACGAAACTCGGCAACAGCGAAGTCAAAGGCATTGCCGATACGTTGATTTCGGAAGGATTGCACATTTATCTGGAAGAACATCCGGTCGACGGCAAAAAAATTATTGAAAAGGCATTGCTTGCCAGTCGCGCGCGGGAAGCGGCTCGTAAAGCTCGTGAACTGACGCGCCGTAAAAACGCGCTCGAAGTTTCGAGTTTACCCGGTAAACTTGCCGACTGCTCCGAACGCAATCCGGAAATGACGGAAATTTATCTTGTCGAAGGTGACAGCGCGGGAGGTTCCGCAAAATCCGGCCGCGATCGTCGCTTCCAAGCGATTTTGCCCCTGCGCGGTAAAATTTTGAACGTTGAAAAAGCGCGTTTGGATCGCATTTTGAATAATGAAGAAATTCGTTCGATGATCACGGCGTTCGGTACCGGCATCGGACAGGAATTTGATCTCAGTAAATTGCGTTACTATAAAATTATCATCATGACGGATGCCGATGTCGACGGCGCGCATATTCGTACCTTGTTGTTGACATTCTTCTACCGCTACCTCACTCCGTTACTGGAAGAAGGGCACATTTATATCGCGCAGCCACCGCTATACCAATTGCGTAAAGGACGCAGCAAATGGTACATGTACAGTGACGAAGAATTGGCGCAAAAACTCGATGAGATCGGTCGGGAAAATATCACCGTGCAACGTTACAAAGGTCTCGGCGAAATGGACTCGGAACAACTTTGGGATACGACGATGAATCCGCAGTATCGCACGCTGTTGCAGGTCGGTATGGAAGATGCCATGGCGGCGGATCGGATTTTTACCGTATTGATGGGAGACAAAGTCGAACCGCGGCGGCGTTTCATTCAGGAAAACGCGAAAAATGTTACCAACCTCGATTTATAAAAAACGGCTTCGGCCGTTTTTTTGTGCGATCTTTCAGTTAAATTTGCACGGTGATTCAGATGGATCCGTTCACATATGACAAAACAGCACTGACGAAAGAGAAACAGAAATCGACGGAAGGTTTATTAGTACCAGATATAGAAACAAAAAGTAATATACTATTAACCATCTACTATATACGCACATTACGTTATTAAAATATTCTCTAAATCAATGGAAACCGGAGAAAAAATGATGAAGTACGGGGAAAAATAATGAAGTACGTGGAAAAATAATAATCAAAAGGAATTTTTGCGGAAAAAAGTATTTTGGCTTGCATTTTCAGACCTTAATGCTATAATTGAACTAATTAAAAAAAGGAAAAGAAGGTGATGACAGATGGCGGAACCTAATTTGACAGACGGCTATCTTCCGGGAGAAGAAACGGCTCCGAAATTGAAACGCAGTCTGAAAGCACGTCATATGAATATGATCGCCATTGGCGGCGCCATCGGTACCGGTCTCTTCGTAGCCGGTGGGGAATCCGTTTCCCAAGCGGGTCCGGGCGGCGCGCTGCTCGCGTATTCGCTCATCGGTATCATGGTGTATTTCTTGATGACGAGCTTGGGTGAAATGGCCACTTACATGCCGGTTTCCGGTTCGTTCGGAACGTACGCTGCACGGTTTGTGGATGAGGCATTCGGATTTGCGCTCGGTTGGAACTATTGGTTCAACTGGGCCATTACATTGGCGGCGGAACTGGTCGCCAGCGCTCTGATCATGAAATATTGGTTTCCCGATACGCCGTCCATTGTCTGGAGCGCGTTGTTCTTTGTTCTGATCTTCGGCTTAAACTATATGTCAACGCGCTTATTCGGTGAAAGTGAATTTATTTTTGCCGGCGTGAAAGTCATGACCGTCATCGTGTTTCTCTTTGTCGGCGCATTGTTGATCCTCGGTATCGGCGCCGAATCGCCCGGATTTACCAACTGGACGGTCGGAGAGGCGCCGTTTGTCGGCGGCTGGGCGGCCGTTCTCGGCATTTTCATGATCGCCGGTTTTTCGTTCCAGGGCACGGAAATGATCGGTGTCGCGGCGGGTGAATCGGAAAACCCGAAAGAAAACGTACCGAAAGCGGTCAACACCATTTTCTGGCGCATCCTGTTGTTTTATCTCGGTGCTTTCACGGTCATCGGTTTCCTGATTCCGTATACGGATCCCAACCTTTTAAACAGTTCGGTGGAAAACATCGCGATCAGTCCGTTTACGCTCGTCTTTGAACATTTCGGTTTGCCGGCCGCGGCGGGCATTTTGAATGCCGTTATTTTGACAGCGGTACTTTCGGCGGGCAACTCGGGCGTGTATGTATCGACTCGTATGCTGTACGCGTTGGCCGCGGAAGGCAAAGCGCCGAAAGTGTTTCTGAAAGTCAATAAACGCGGTATTCCGACCAATGCGTTGTTTGCGACGGCCGTGTTTGGTATCGCCGCATTCCTTACGAGCTTCATCGGTGACGGCGCCACATACAACTGGCTGATCAATATCAGCGGTATGGCGGGATTCATTACCTGGGTCGGCATCGCGATTTGTCACTATCGCTTCCGTCGCGCGTATATTCGCCAAGGTTACGATTTAAATGATTTGCCGTATAAAGCGTCGCTGTATCCTTTCGGCCCGATCTTCGCGCTGGTCTTGTGCCTGATTGTCATGGCGGGGCAGAACTACACCGCCTTTACCGGTCAGAAAATTGACTGGTACGGTGCCAGTGTCGCGTACGTCGGCATTCCGGTATTCCTTGCCGTGCATTTTTGGTACAAAATGAAACACAAAACGAAATTAATTCCGTTGGAAGAAGTCAATTTGGATCCGCATGACGACGAATTGCTCGCGCAAAGCGGCGAAGAAGTTGACGCTTGAATGAACATAAAAACGATCCCGAAAGGGATCGTTTTTATTATACAAAAAGTTAAACAATGAAAGAAAAAGAAATAATAATTCGCCATTTACAAGGCCGATTGCTATAATATATCTAAACAAAAAAATCGCCGTGGCAAAAAGACGATAGATGGAGGCAGCATAATGAAGCATTGGTGGCAATGGTTAATGTTGACGATATTATGTTTGGCGGTGTGCGGATGCGGCAAAAGTTCGACAGCCGAAGTACCGCCGCCATTGGTTAAAACGATGACGATCGGCGCGACGGAAACCGCGGCGGAACATTCGTTTTCCGGCACGGTGCATGGTC
Source organism: uncultured Veillonellaceae bacterium (assembly GCA_900556745.1). Lineage (GTDB taxonomy): Bacteria > Bacillota > Negativicutes > Veillonellales > Negativicoccaceae > Negativicoccus. The sequence continues at coordinate 17,923 of USPU01000005.1, read as the reverse complement.
GCACGGAATCTCCTTTAGGATTTCAAATTCCGGGAAAAATCGTGCATAAATTCGTGCAGTCCGGCGATCGTGTCCAAACGGGCGATCCCTTATTCTCGTTAGATGCGAATGATGTGGAAGCGCAAGTCGACGCGGCGCAGGGACAGGCCGACGCCGCCGCCGCGCAATTGGAACTCGCGAATAAAACACTCGCGCGCATGGAAACTCTCTATGCGCAAGACGCGATTTCGGCGCTGAAAATTGACGAAGTGCGCAGTAAACAGCAGTTGGCGCAAGCGCAGCACGATCAGGCGCAGGCCGCTTTATATCGGGCGCAAAATCAAGCGTCGTTTGCCACTTTGCGGGCGGATCGTGACGGTGTTGTCGGCATGATCATGGCGGAAATCGGCCAGGTCGTCAGCGCGGGTATGCCGGTCGTGGCGATCGTTGATAACAGCAGTTTGGATGTACAGATTTCCCTTACGGAAAAAAATATTTCCGATTATCCGGTGGGCAGCTCCGCCGAAGTGACATTCTGGGCGTTACCGGACCAAAAATCGACGGCGGTAATGCGCGAAGTTTCACCGGCGCCGAATCCGAAAACGGGAACCTATGACGCGAAGTTGACGCTCAGCGATCCGCCGGCGCAATTGGCGCTCGGCAGTACGGCCGAAGTGCATTTCACGGGCGCGTCCGGCGAGCAGATACTGGTACCTTTGAGCGCGCTTGCGCCGCAATCCAAAACACCGGCCGTTTGGGTCGTGCGGGATGAAAAAGTCACTCTTGTCAACGTAACGACAGGGGCGTACCGAGGCGATCAGGTGGAAATTACCTCCGGTCTCAATAAAGGGGATCGAGTCGTTGTTGCCGGTGCGCAAAATCTGACGGAAGGGCAAGCGGTCCGGATATGAAATCATTTAACTTAGCGCGATGGGCGGTCAAACACCGCCCCATCGTTTACTTTTTTATCGTTTCGATCTTAATCGCCGGCATCGTGAGTTTCTTTGACTTGGGTCGGCGCGAAGATCCCGACTTTTCGATTCGCTCGATGACGATCGCCGCGGCTTGGCCGGGCGCGACCGCCGAGCAGATGAACGAACAGGTCACCGATAAGATCGAGCAGAAATTGCAAGATACGCCGGGGCTTGATTACATCAAAAGCTTCACCAACGGGGACACCACGGTTATTTACGTTTGGTTGCGCGAAGATCTTCCCAAAGAAAGCGTGCGGCCGACCTGGACCGATGTGCGCAATCTCACCAATGACGTTTGGCGCGAGCTCCCGAAAGGGGTCGTCGGTCCGTTCATGAATGATCGGTTTGATGATGTTTACGGCTCGATTTACGCGCTCACCGGGGATGATTTTTCCTACGAGGAAAAACGGGAATACGCGGAAACACTGCGTCGTGAGCTTTTGAAAATTCCCGAAGTGCAAAAAGTAAAATTGCTCGGTGTCCAGGAGCAGACGATTTATATCGAAATGGAAGAAGCGAAACTGGCGCAGCTCGGTATCGATCCGCGCATGGTCTTCCAAATGTTGCAGCAGCAGGGCACATTGTTGCCCGCTGGCTCTGTGCGTACCGGTTCGCATAATGTCGCGTTGCGCATCACGGGACTTTTAGATTCCGCGGAAGCCATTCAAAATTTGTCCATTCACATGGGTGAACGCTCCATTCGTCTCGGTGATATCGCGACCGTCAAGCAGGCGTACGCCGATCCGCAAAATCCGGTCATGATGTTCAACGGTAAAGAAGCCGTCGGCATTGCGATCTCCATGGCGCCGGGCGGGAACGTTTTGAATCTCGGCGATGAATTGACGGAGGCGATCGCGCAGTATAAAAATGATTTGCCGGTAGGATTGGAGATCGGTCAGGTCACCAACCAGCCGGAAGTCGTCACCGGCGCGATCAACGAATTTACACGAGCGCTTGCCGAGGCGATCGTGATTGTATTGCTGGTCAGCTTCCTCGCGCTGGGGTGGCGCTCCGGCGCGGTCGTCGCGCTGTGTATTCCGGTCGTTGTCGCGGCTACCTTCGTTATCATGCATTACTTCGCAATTGATTTGCAGGTCGTCTCCTTAGGCGCGCTCATCATTTCTCTCGGTCTTTTGGTCGATGACGCTATCATCGTCGTGGAAATGATGCAACGCAAACTGGAAGAGGGCGTGGATCGGTTGCACGCGGCGACCGCGGCCTATGAAATCACCGCGTTTCCGATGCTTTCCGGCACGCTGATTACCGCCGCCGCGTTTATCCCGATCGGTCTTGCCAAAGGGATTGTCGCCGAATACACGGAGAGCCTTTTTTCCGTCACCGCGATCGCGCTTATCATTTCCTGGTTCGCCTCCGTACTCGTTAGCCCCGTATTGGGCTATAAAATGATTAAGGTGACACCGCCGGATGAACAAAAGGAAACCCGTTGGGGCGCGTTCCAGAAGAAGTTATTAAACGGATTTAAAAATTCGCTGGAAACCGTCTTGCGCTATCGTAAAACGGTTGTGCTCGCGACGATTGCCGCATTTCTGATCGCGGCGATTTCCTATCCGTTGTTGAAAAAAGAATTTTTCCCCGCGTCCGTTCGACCGGAACTGATTGTCGAAACAGAGCTTCCGCTCGGCGCGACGCAAGCAGCGACGAAAAAAATGACCAACGAGTTTACGGCTCATTTTTACGGGGACAAACGTGTTGAGTCCGTTACCAGCTACATCGGCGAAAGCGCGCCGCGCTTTATTTTGCCGTTTGAACCGGTGCCGCCGCGCACTAACTACGCGCAGACGGTCATTGTCGCGACAGACACCGACGCGCGTCGTTCCCTGCAAACCGATGTGGAGCGAGTGCTGGCGGATGATTTTCCCGATGTCCGCAGCAATATTCGCTTGATTCAAACCGGTCCTCCGGCGCCGTATCCGATCATGTATCGTTTGTCCGGTCCGGATACCGAGCAACTGCAGAAGTACGCCAATGAAGGTGTGCAACTGATGCAGCAGGATAAAGAAGTCAGTTTGGTCAATATGGATTGGCCGCAGATGACGCCGTCCGTCGAAGTCAAAATCGATCAGGATCGGATTCGTCAACTCGGCGCGGATAATTACGCCGTCGCCGCCGATCTTTACACCAAGCTTTCCGGCTACCAGGTATCGTCGGCTTACCTCGGCGATCAACTCGTACCGGTCAAATTCCGTTTGCCGCCGGGTCGTCAGCAATTGGGCGATTTGGCGAATCTTGCCGTGCATGTCGGCGGCGGCCGTTACGTGCCGCTCGGTCAATTTGCGACGCTCACGCCGACCACGGAAAATACGATGATTTGGCGGCGCAACTTAACGCCGACCATTACCATTCGCGCCAATGTCGCCGATGATACGCCGGCCGATACCGTTTCGGAGCGGATCTACACGAAAACGCTTGCCGATTTCCGTGAAAATCTGCCGACGGGATATTCTCTCGAATATGACGGCAGTGTCGAACGCAGTCACACATCCGTGGACTCCATCGTCGTCGTCATGCCGGTCATGATTTTTGTGATTCTCATGGTCCTCATGTTCCAGCTCGGTAAAATTAAACTCATGATCCTGGCGGCCATCACCGCGCCGCTCGGTCTTATCGGTTCCATCGTCGCCTTGCAATTGACACGTAAACCGCTCGGTTTCGTCGCCATTCTTGGCATCATTGCGCTGTCGGGCATGATCATTCGTAACTCGATTATTCTGCTCGATCAGATTGAAACGCATCGCGCGGACGGCGAACCTCTCCACGAGGCCGTCGTTAATGCCGCTATGATGCGTTTCCGGCCGATCTTGCTCACCGCGCTCGCCGCGATTTTGGGCATGATCCCGCTGATGCGTTCCTACTTCTGGGGACCGATGGCCTTCGCCTTTTCCGGCGGCCTGCTCATCGCGACGCTCCTCACGCTGTTCTTCCTGCCCGCGATTTACACATGGGTCTATCGGAGAGAAGAGTAAAAAGATCCCATCCTCTGACGTCAGAGGGTGGGATCTTTTTTTGCAATCAAAAACCGCCGCTCGGAAAAGGCTGCGTCTTCCTACGATTCGAAATCACTGACCGATAGTCGATTACGTTCCGTACCGAAAAGAATCTTGCTATAGATACGAGCGGCGGTTACTGCCTTTATCTACCGTCATTATAAAACGCGCGGGGGGATTATGCAACTAGGCTTCTTTAATTTCTCCGTCGGGGCCCTGCGCTTTTTTGGTGACGAGGATTTTATCGACGCGGTAGTTGTCGTTATCCATGACCTCAAACTGCATGTTGCGATACGAGATGATCTCGGTTTCTTTTGGGAGATATCCGAAGAGATAGATAACGAAACCGCCGAGCGTTTTGTAAAAATCTTCGCCCTCTTTGGGAAGCGCGTCGGTGATTTGAAAATACTCTTTAAATTCTTCGATCGGCAACAGTCCGTCGACGAGCCATGAATTCGGTGTGCGCTTGACGATGCGGTTGCGTTCTTCGATACGTTCGGCGACGCTGCCGGGCATCGCGCCCAAAATTTCTTCCAAAATATCGTGCAGCGTGATCATGCCTTCCGGCGAACCGTATTCGTCCAAAATGATGGCCTCATGCGCGTTTTTCGCGCGGAAGAGATCAAGCGTTTTATTGAGGGTAAGCGTCTCGGGAATATACAGAGGCGTCGTGACGCAATGCGCGATGAGCGCGTGCCAGCGCATTTCGGGGCGGTGCAGACGCAATAACAAGAGATCGCGCAATTGAACAATGCCGCGAAAATCGTCCAGCGATTCGTAGCCGACGGGCAGGCGCGTGTGCGTGGAGCGCAACAGTTGCGCGCCGAGCGCTTCTTCACTTTCGGCGAGATCGAGCCATTCCAGCTGCGGTCGCGCCGTCATGATGTATTCGGCGGGGATATCGTTTAAGCGAAAGACACGATCAATGAGCTCGGGTTCGTCGGCGTCAAAGGTGCCGAGACGGGCGCCCTGCCGAAGCAGAAAACGAATTTCTTCTTCCGTGACCGGTTGCTCCGCTTTGATTTTAATCCCGAGAAGTTTCAACGTGGCCGTGGTGGAAAACGTCAGAAACCAGACTAAAGGAAGGTTGATGCGCGCGAAAAGATTCATCGGACGCGCGACCCAGCTGGCCACGCTTTCCGGCGAGTTGATCGCGATGCGTTTGGGTACGAGCTCGCCGATCAACAGCGTCAAGAACGTGACGACGGCCATGATCAAAAAGAGGCTGACGGCTTGCGCGTAGTGTCCCAGAGCCGGCGTGAGCGCGGCGGCCAAGGGATCCGATAAGGTGGACGCACCGACCATACCGGTGATGATACCGATCGCGGTGATGCCGATTTGAATGGTCGAAAATAATTGGTTCGGGTCCTGCGCGATTTTAAGAGCCGCTTTCGCGCCGCTGTCACCTTGGCTCGCGCGCTGGGCGAGACGCGGCTTTTTCGCGCTGACGATGGCGAGTTCCGTGGCGGAAAAAACGCCGTTTGCAATGATTAAAATTAACAGTAATGCGATTTGCCATCCGGGATGGTCGCTGTCCATATTCATTCTCCTTGTCGAAAAAATACTATATTTACATATTTATAGTATAGTAGAAGTATAACACAGAGAAAAACGGGAAGTGCAAAAAGGAATCCGCCGTCGCGCGACGAATACGTTAGTAAGGCAATGGCCAAAGGAGGAAGCTATGACACAGCGCAGAGATGTAGACACATACCGTTTGACATTAAGTGAATTATTGCACGAAGTGTGTGTCGAACTTTTGGACGGGCAGGATATGCTCGAAGATCTTTCCGCCCAACGTCGTGAGCATCAGGAAATGGATCAGGCGGCGGACGGCCCCAATGCACCGGCGGTGTATGAATTTGCCGAAGAGCAGATTCGCTTGCGTCTGAAACGCTATCGGGAGCTCGGCGATCGGATTGATGAGATTATTACTCTGTATAATGAATTGGCGGATGAAGCGCTCGCGGAAGATGATGATGACGAAATCGGTGAGACGTTTTCCTATACGGGGGACGCGGATTGGTTGGAATGGCAGGAAATCAAGCGTAAATCGGAAGATGACGATGATAAATATGAAGAAGACGATGATGACGACGATGATGACGACAACAATTACGAAAGGGACGATGATCCCGATGAAGAAAGCGATCGCGTGCAGGAATGGTCGCTGAAGAAAAAGAAAAAAGACAAAAAGAAAGACAAAAAGAAAGATAAAAAGAAAGACAAAAAGGAAAAAAAGCACAAAGAAAAAGAGTCTAAAAATAAAAGTGAAGTCGACGCGAAACAACTGAAAAAAGCAGAGGAAGGCTCGCAAGCGACGGTCACGACGGTCGTGGAAAGCCGAGCCGCGAAGAAAAAGCCGACGAGAAAAGCGGCAGCGAAACGTTCTGCCGCGACGACAAAAGCAAAAAGAAAAACCGCGGTAAAACCCGCGGCGAAACCGAAGGTCGCGTCGAAAAAATGAGCAAGTAAAAGATTCACCCGTCGAGCGGCGGGTGAATCTTTTTAGAAAGGAGATACGATGCGCAGACGCTGGATTATGCATGTGGATATGGACGCGTTTTACGCTTCCGTCGAGCAACGCGACCACCCGCAATGGCGAGGACTGCCCGTAATTGTCGGCGCCTCGGAACGGCGCGGCGTGGTGGCGACCGCCTCCTACGAAGCGCGCGCGTACGGCGTGCACTCCGCAATGGCGGGGAGCATTGCGCGCCAACGTTGTCCGCAGGGGATTTTTGTGCGTCCGCGCATGCATGTGTATCGTGAAGTATCCGCGTTGATTCATGAAGTGTTATATCGATACGCGCCCGAAATCGAGCCGCTGTCGCTCGATGAAGCGTTTTTGGATATCTCCGGCATGGGGACGCAGTTTCCGACGCTCAAAGCGCTCGGCCGCAGCGTGCAACGTGATATTTACGATGCGGTCGGTTTGTCGGCGTCGGTCGGCATCGGCGGCAATAAATTTTTAGCGAAGCTTGCGAGCGATTTGGAAAAACCGCACGGTTTGGTCATTATTCCTTACGAACAGGCGCAGGAAATGATCGCGCCGTTGCCGGTGCGTCGTCTTTGGGGCGTGGGTCCGAAGCTGGAAGCGGAGCTGGAAACGCTCGGCTATGTCACGATCGCCGATGTGGCGGCGGCCGATCCGGATCAATTGGCGCGGCAAATCGGTCAGCAGGGGAAAACGCTCTGGGAATTGGCGCATGCTCGCGACGATCGTCCGATTGTCGCGCACGCGCCGCGCAAATCGATCGGGGAAGAGGAAACGTTCGCGGGGGATCTCCATGCGGATGCGGATATTCGCCGTTACCTTTTGCAGGCGAGTGATACCGTCGCGCGCCGTTTACGCCAAAAAGGACTGGTCGCCCGCACGGTCACGCTGAAATTGCGTTACGGTTCGTACAAGACGATCACGCGCTCCGTGACGCTCGCCGATCCGATTGATTTACCGCAGGCGTTGTCGGCGGCGGTTTTCTCGTTGTATAATAAACTTAAACTCACAGAAGGTATACGACTCCTGGGCGTGACCGTATCGGGGCTGTTGCCGGCGGGAACGGAGCCGATGTCGCTTTTCGCGGACGGCACGGCGCGCGAGCGCAAAGCGCAGGAAACGATCGACAAGCTCCAGGACAAATATGGCCCGACGGCCATTCGCAGAGGATTTTGGTGGGACAGTGAGACAACCACCGGTGATGAAAGGGGAAAGAAACGATGAACGTTAATAAAGAACGCATGTTGAACGAATTTTACGAATTGATTCGCATCCCTTGCTCGACAGGTGACGAACGCGAAGTCGCCGATGTATTAAAAAAACGCCTGAAAAAACTGGGCGCGCAAGATGTTAAAGAAGATGATGCGGGCAGCAAAATTAACGGCAATGCCGGCAATATTATCGCCACTTTCGGCGCGACGATGGAAGGTTTGCCGACGGTCGCTTTCACGGCGCATATGGACTGCGTCGAACCCTGCGCGGGGATCGAACCGGTCTTGAAAGACGGCGTGATTACATCGAAAGGCGATACGATTTTGGGCGGCGATGACAAATCTGGCGTGGCCGCGATTTTGGAAGGCTTGCGCCTGATGAAAGAACACTCTCTGCCGCACGGCAAGATCGTTGTCATCTTCTGCGTGGCGGAAGAAGGCGGCTTGCGCGGCTCGCGCAATATCGACACGAAACTTACCCAAGGCATCGACTTCGGTTACGTTATGGATTCGTCCGGCGCGCCGGGTAAAATCATTAACCAGGCACCGGGACAAAACGCGATTCGCGTCACCATGCACGGCAAACGCTCACACGCGGGCCTGGCGCCGGAAGACGGCGTGAACGCCATCGTTATGATGGGCACGGCGCTGGCGCGTCTGCCGTACGGTCGCATTGATGAAGAAACCACCGCGAACGTCGGTTTCATCGACGGCGGCATCGCGACGAATATCGTGGCGGATAAATGCAGCGTCAAAGCCGAAGCGCGCAGCCGTGATTTGGCTAAATTGAAACAGCAGACGGACGCAATGAAGGAAGCGTTCATGTCTGTGGAAAAAGATTTTTCGGGCGGCAAAGCGGAAGTTGAAGTGGAAGAAATTTATCAGCCGTACCTGGTGGATGAAAACAGCCTCTGCATCGAAGTCGCCAAACGCGCGGCGAAAGAAGCGGGCTTAGAACCGAATGTCGGCGCGACCGGCGGCGGCAGTGACGCCAACAACTTCAATAAACACAGCTTCCCGGCAGTCGTACTTGCGACCGGCATGACCAAAGTTCACACGCCGGAAGAATGCCTATTGGAAGAACACCTCTACCAAACCGGTGAATGGGTATATCGCATTATTGAACAGTTGCCGCACGCGCATCACTGAGACGCCGATAATTATCCGTTTAAGCATTGAAAAAGAGCCCTCGCGGCTCTTTTTTTGTGGAATACTGCGGAATAAAAAGAAATCAATGTATTTTCGTCGTCAAAATAAAATTTGTGGAAACCATGTGGATAAGTGAAAAAGATTAAGGTTTATCCACATACTTGTCCACGTTTATCCACTTGTCCGTGTCAAAAGCACAATAAATTTAATGAGAATTCCGTAAACAGGCGGATTCTGCAAAAAATACACTGTCAGTAGACAGAGGTATCTGTGGAAAACTTTTGTGCGCTCATCATAATAACTGTCGAGATAAAAATAAAAACGACTGCAATACAATGGTTAAGACGATCATTGGAAAATAAAATACAGTAAAAAAATAGAGTGGACAACTTGGATAGTTATGTGGATAACTGATTTTCATGCCCAGCGAAAATCCATGAAAATGAGAAAAACATGTAAAATAGGTGCTTTCACATGTTCGGCTTAGGTAAAAATGTATTTTTCGAGAAGGTTCTCCACCGTTTATTGCGTTTCGCGGCGATGTCGTGGACAAGTTGCCAAGTCGGCGCATGATCATGCGCCAATACGCTAGACGGATCCGCAACACGATGGAAACGGATTCCGTCGTGTTGCGCTCGGAAATATCCGGCCGCGAGAAATGTACATCCTTACGGAGAACATGAAAGAACAACGTACATTTTATTTTAATGCGGTTTATTTTCGTTTCCGTTGCGCGTGGATGCAAAATCGGCATGAGAGCGGTAAATCTTGCGTCATGAGACGCTTTCTGTTACCATTAGCTAACTGATTACGAAAAGGAGGAAACGCCAATGAATAAGCATTTTCGCCGCAGCTTGGCAAAAGGAGTGCCGATTGCTATCGGCTATATGCCGATCGCGATCGCGTACGGTGTCTTATCCTCCGTGTACGGCATGCCCGCGTGGTTCGTACTGGCGTCATCCGCGATCGTCTACGCCGGTTCCGCGCAGTTTATGGCGGCGAACTTGATGATTACCGGCACGGGCGTGTGGGAAATTATTTTAACCACGCTGGTAGTGAATTCCCGCAACCTGCTTTTGGCGGCGGGGCTCGCGCATAATTTGGAAGCGGGGGCGACGAAGTCAGAGCGTTTGGCGGTCGGTTCGTTGACGACCGATGAATTATTTTCCGTCGCGCTACTGGAAAATATCAGGTGTTGCCTCCGGAGTATGTCATCGGGATCGGTCTGTCGGGATATCTCTCTTGGGTAGTCGGTACGGCGTTCGGCATCGGACTGACCGATTTATTGCCGCCCGCACTCGCAAGCTCCATGGGCATCGGTTTATACGCGATGTTTCTCGGCCTGCTGGTGCCGGCGCTGCGCGAACAGCTGCAGGCGCGTTTGGTGACGCTGATCGCGGTCACGATGAATTTGCTGTTGTACGCGTTGGCGAGTTTGCTCGGCATCGGCCACGGTTTGACGATTTTCATCGCGACAGTCAGCGCGGTCGCATTGGTCACGGCGGCAAAGGAGCGATTACAATGGTAAATCAAAGCGATGCCTTTTATATTCTTTTGCTGATCGGCATGTGGCTCGTTACTTTGGTGCCACGCATTGCGCCGCCGTTCTTTTGGCGAGCGGATAAAGTGCCGCCAAAACTTTCCTTTGCGCTCGCCTTGATTCCCTTTGCGGTGTTGGGTGTGTTGATCGTGCCCGGCGTATTTGTCAGCATGGAGGAGACGCCGTTGCTCGCCACGACGGTGGCGTTACTGGTCGCGATCGGGCTCGCGTTTTACCGTGCGAATTTAGTGCTCATCGTGCTCGCGAGTATTTTGGTGCATTACGGTCTGAGCGTACTCATCGCCGCGCCGGCCACATAAGCAAATAAAAAGAACGGACATTTCTGTCCGTTCTTTTTATTTACCTTTTTTATCATGAGGATCCGTCAATAACAGCGGGACGGTTGTCACGATCACGTCAAATCGATTTAAAAGCTGCCAGCGCAGCTGTAAACCCTGCTGATTATGCAGCAGGCGTTCCCAACCCATACCGACCTCAAATTCCGGAATTAATATCGTAATCGACGCGTCGGGGTGGCGGTCGCGAAATTCTTTAATGTAATCCAACAGCGGCTCGGAGAAATCCCGATACGGTGACGGAACTACCGCCATCGAAATAGCGGGCAAAAGTCGTTGCCATTTTTGGCGGAGGCGTTCGCCGGCCTCCGCGTCAATGGCGATATGAAGCGCGTGAATGTGCGCATCGTCGGTAATGGCGCGGGCGTAACGCAAGGCTCGCGCGACGGCGCGCGTGGGTCTTGCGACGGGCAACAGCACATGATGGTCGTTGACCGGCTGCGCCAGAATTTCCGTCAGTTCTTTCGAGGAAAGCGTCAGCGCTTCCTGTACCTTTTCGTAGTGTGTATGAATCGCCTTAAATATGCGCATTAAAATCGGCAGGAAGATTAAAATGATCCAGGCGCCGTGAATGAATTTGGTGACTAAAATAATGCTCACGACGGTCGCCGTGACCAGCGCGCCGAAACCGTTCAGCAAGAGTCGTCCGTGCGGGCGCGGCTGTTGGCGGAACCAATGCACGCAAAGACCCGCTTGGGCCAGCATGAAGGAAAGAAATACGCCCAATGCGTACAGCGAGATCAAATGTTCCACATCGCCGTGGAACGCGACGATCAGTCCGCCGGCGCAAAGCGACAGTAAAACGATGCCGTTGGCAAAGGAAAGACGCGAACCGCGGTGCGCGAGGTAGCGCGGCAGGTAACCGTCCTGCGCCAAAATGGACATCAGAGGCGGTAAACCGTTGTACGCGGTGTTGGCGGCTAAATATAAAATTACCGTGGTCAGCAGTTGGAAGATGAAATAACCCGTTCCGCGTCCCCACACGGTCTCCGCCAAAAGCGAGAGCAAGGTGCGGTCCGCGCTCGGCAGCAAACCGAAATGCACGATGAGAAAACCCGTGGAGAGCAGCAGCGTCGCCAAAATAATCGCCATCATGGCAATCGTTTCTTTTGCATTCTTTGCCGCTGGTTCCCGAAACGCCCCCGAGCCGTTCGCGATCGCTTCCACGCCGGTCATCGAAGAACAACCGTTGGCGAAGGCCCGCAACAGTAAAAAGTAAAGAACGGCCGGCGTGATCGTAGTCGTCGCTTGCGGCAAAATGACCGGCGGTCGATCGAGCGCAAAAATTTGGTAGAGACCCGATCCGGCGAGCAGCAGCGCGGTGACCAAAAAAGCATACGTCGGCCACACAAAGGCGTTGGACGCTTCGCGCAAACCGCGCAAATTGATCAGCATCAATATCGCAAACACTGCGAAAAGATCAATGGAAATTTGGTACGGCGCAAGCTCCGGCCACGCGGAAATCAGCGCCGCCGTACCGGACGATACCGATACCGCGACCGTCAACACGTAGTCCGCGCATAAACTCGCCGCCGCGAGCAGCGCCGGATATTCACCGAGATATTCTTTGGCGATCGCATACGAGCCGCCGCCTTTGGGATATACTTTGATGACCTGCGCGTAGGAAATCGTAATGATGAAAAGCAATGCCACGATCGCCGCGATAATCCACGGAAAATAGTCATATAAAATCAGTCCCGGCAATACCAAAATGAGCGCGATTTGTTCCGGACCGTAACCGATGGAGGAAAGAGCGTCGGACGAAAAAATCGGCAACGCTTTCCACTTCGGCAGCTGCTCGTGACTGAGCTCCGTGCTCTTGAGCGGACGCCCTAAAAGCAATTGAGAAAATGAAGAAAATGTAAATTTGCGCATGAAAAATAGACCTCCCGGTCCTATGGGACCTTACCTTTTGCCTACGAGGTTAGCTGTCGGGTTAGAAGCATAAGGTTGTCTTCCTCTTTCGATTCACCCCAAGAGTTGGTTCCCCCGTTTTCCGTCAGGAAATTCGGGATTTCGTTTTTACCACCACATTATAACGCCGCGGAAATGTCTTGTAAATAGGAAAAAACAGCGGCTGGCGACGCAACATAAATCCGTCGGCAAAACGGACTCCGTCGCCGCTAAAAAGTTCATAAATGCTCTTTTATGACTGTTTTATGGCGTTAAATCGTGCTATACTGAAATTACAGATGGCATTGCGGCAAGGAGGTGTGCCCATGCAAAAAGGAACGAAAGCAACCGAACAGGAGTTGCGCGTGATGACGTCTCCGTCCGAGATTCCGGCGAAGAAGCTGAGCGTATTATACATCTTGACGATATTGCGCCGCTTTTCCGACCCCGAACATCCGCTGTCGCAGCAGCAGATTCTGACGCACCTGAAAGAAGACTATGGAATGGTGTTGGATCGTAAAGCCGTCAAACGCAACCTGGTCAATCTCTTGGAAGCGGGCTATCCGCTCGGTTACAAACCGTGGCAACGCAAGAGTACGAGCCGCGAACAAGTGGAAAATGTCTACGGTTCGTGGTATTACGAGCATGAATTCGCGCCGGTGGAACTGACCACGCTCATTGACGGTCTGTTGTTTTCGCATTTACCGGCCCGGCAGGTCGAGGACATGATCCAAAAACTGCTGCGGTTGCAAAGTCGGTATTATACGAATCCCACGTTGGGAGTCCACAACATTCCGAATGAAAACTGGCTCAACTGGCAACAGGAAAGTCCCGCCAACGAGCAGATGCTGTATTCGTTGGAAGTTTTGAATGAGGCGATCGAAGCGCGGCAACCGGTCATGTTCCATTACCTGCAATACGGTCCGGACAAGCAGCAGCGGCCGCGCATTCGTCGGCATCGCAAACGTCCGCATCGCTACCGGGTGAGCCCGTACGCGGTAGTCGCGACGAACGGTCGTTTCTACCTGATCGGTAATACCGAAGGGCATGATGATATTTCGCATTACCGCGTCGATCGGATGCAGGATGTGCGAATCGAAAAAAACCGTGAGGTTCGTCCGTTGCGCGAAGTGACGCAGTCGGGCGATGACGAATTGCATTTACCGAAGCATCTGGCGGAGCATGTCAACATGTTCGCCGGACCGGCGGTACCGTGTTTATTCCGATGTGATCGCGAGATCTTGGACGCCGTCATGGACGATTTCGGAACCTCCTGCACGATCAGCGAAGTTACGGACAAAACCGTGGTCGTCGGAGTCACCGTGAACGCTACTGCGATCTTCCACTGGTCGTTGCAATTCGGTCCAGCCGTGAAAGTGCTGGCGCCGGAATCGCTGGTGAGGGACCTGCAACGAACGGCTATCGCGATGGCGAACGCGTATCGCCATGAAGAACCGTTATATTTTGATCATGTTGAGGTGAGGTGACGTCGATGAAACGAGGCTATATCCAGGTCTATACGGGAGACGGGAAAGGCAAAACCACGGCCGCGATCGGGCTTGCGATTCGCGCCGTCGGCGCCGGTCTGAAAGTCTGGCTGCTGCAGTTTATGAAGTCGGAATACTACAGCGAGCAGAAAATTTTGGACGGAATTTCACCGCTTCTCTATCGGGAGTCGCTGGGTAAGCCGTATTTCATCGCGCCGGAAGGAACGCTCACCGAAGAAACTAAAAAAGCACTCAACGATGTCGTCGTGTTTCCGCCGGGAAATCCGCCCGCCGAATACGTCGAAGCGTGTCGCAACGGCGTGGAAATCGCCGCGCGAACGCTGGCGAAAGGCGAGTACGATGTCGTGATCTTGGATGAAATCAATGTTGCGCTGCATTTCGGTTTGGTCACGCGGGAGGATTGCGAAGCCCTGATCGCCGCCAAACCGGTCGGCACCGAGCTTGTTTTCACCGGTCGTAAAGCGCCGCAATGGTTAATTGACCGCGCGGATCTCGTGACCGAAATGCGCAACGTGAAACATTACTATGACGCGGGTGTCGCGAATCGTCGCGGCATCGAAGACTGAAGGAGTGGGGAAAGATGGAAATAGTGACCACGATCCTTTGGGCGCTGCTTGCACTGATTGTCCTCTTTTTTGTCCTGCTGCTGATTTTTTTGTGGCAGCGCGTTCATTATGAATTCGCCGTGCAGAAATATGAGGGCATGGCCGCCCGCGTCAAAATCGATTGGGCGTGGGAGCTTTTAGCGGCGCAGGCGCGATATGACAGCGGCGCCGGACTTTTCTGGGAAGTGAAATGGCCGTTCGGGGGCATGAATTCTCACCCGGAATCTAAAGCGGAAGGCATCGAAGCGCGGGCCAAACAAATGGAAGAACAGGCCAAAGAAGGTAAACAACGGCGTAAGAAAGCAAACGAAGACGCGGAAACGATCCGTCAAAAAGCGGCGGAGCGCGCCAAAGCCGCCAAAGCCGATGCCGATTACTACGCGGAAGAAGAACGGCTGCGTAAACAAATGGATTCCGACACCGCCGCCGAATGGGATCGCCTGGAGCGTGAAGCCGAACGCCATCGCGAACGGCAGGAAGCGCGCGACGAGGACGACAAAGCAAAGCCGCAACCGGGCGTAAAAGACTATCTCGGATTAGTCCGTTACGCCTTGGCGCAAGATATTTTACAACCGCTGGCAACGTATCTTTCCCGTTTATGGGGACGAGCCAAACCGCGTTACGCGGAAGGCGAAGCGACGGTCGGGTTGGCGGATCCGTACACGCAAGGTCTTTTGATGGGAGCGATGTATGCGTCGTTGCCCGCGCTGGCGTCTCGTACCGGATTTGTCTTCAACGAGGAAGTGATCGAAGGTCGCTTTCGCACCGGCGGCGGCATTCGACCGCTGGCTGTTGTTTGGGATTCACTGCGACTTGTCTGTGCGGCACCGGTCCGCAAGACCGCATGGTACTACTGGCGTCACGTCATCAATAAGGAGGAATGACAATGGAAACGAAGAAAACGAACGAACCGACGGCAACCTATACGAGCGATAAAATGGAGGCGCTGTTCCAGAGCTTCAAACACATGATTTCGGTGGAAACCGTCGTTGGCGAAGCGGTACATATCGGAGACACCACGCTCGTGCCTTTTGTCGACGTGGCATTCGGTTTCGGTACCGGCGGCGCGGGAACGAAAGGCGACGGCGCGGGTGGCGGCGGCAAAATGACACCGACCGCGATTTTGGTCATCAAGGGCGACCGCGTGGAACTTTTCTCCGTGAAAGACGGCAACAAGAGCGGCGCATTTGAAAAATTGCTCAACATGGTGCCGGAAATTATTGACAAAATGCGCAAAGACAAATTTATTTACATTAAGGAAGACGAAGAGCTCCATCCTTGAGTTCTCACGCGCCCCTAATTTGCGCGCTGTATCTCGATACGCTACAATATACGCAAGGCATAATGCCAAAAGGAGGCACGAATGAAACAAAAAATGATAGCGCTCGCGCTCACCGGAGTATTTGCATGCGGCACGATGCTGACCGCGGCGGCGGCCGGTATCGGCTACGTGAATCAGCAGGCTCTGATGCAGGCGCATCCGCGCATGATGAAAGCCCAGTTGACGCTGAAAACGGAAACGCAAAAACAGCAGCAGAAGTTTGACAACGAAGTCGTCAAACTGAAAGACGATAATGCGAAACGCGATCTCTACATGAAATTGCAGAGAGAATTGTCGCAAAAAGAACAGGAATTGATAGGACCGATCATGCGGGATGTCCAAAAAGCGATCGAAAAAACCCGTCAGGAAAAAGGCTTGGACGCCATTTTGGATCGTGACGCGGTAGTGGCCGGCGGCCAAGACGTGACCGTGGACGTGCAGAAAAAATTTTAAGCCGTAGCATTATAAAAAACACCTCAGATGAGGTGTTTTTTTGTGCCGCAAACAATTTGCTCCGGACAGTAAAATTTTTGCGAACACAAAGGGTTATTTTCAACAGGTAGCAGAAAATTAACGCGCGTGCAGTGCGACGGGTTCAAAAATATTTTCCTAAACAAGCGTTCGCCACTGCTTGTGTGAGGACTTGGCAGAAATTTTCGACGCTAAGACAATAAAGAGCGCGCGATACGATTTCTTTCGGCGTGCGAATTTCGCATCCGACTTTACATAAAAATGATCTGTGCTATACTGAACAACGGAGATAGTATTCGCTTGAAACTATACTCTTTTCGACCCGTAGTTCATGCCCTGCGTAAGTAGTCATGGGCGCTTTTCGAGCGCACATGATTTTTTTATTGCAAGGGGGGAACCAATGACGATTTCCATGCTACAGGGAAAAATCCACCGGGCCACCGTAACCCAGGCGGAATTGGATTATGTAGGAAGCATTACGGTAGACAGCGCATTATTAGAAGCCGCCGGTATTCAAGAATACCAGGAAGTGCAGATCGTGGACGTGAATAACGGCCAACGCTTCGGCACCTATACCATCGCCGGTGAAGTCGGCAGCGGCGTGATTTGCTTAAACGGCGCAGCCGCCCGCTGCGTCAGCGTCGGAGATAAAGTCATTATCATGGCGTACGCCGATCTCACACCCGAAGAGGCGTCAAAGCACCGACCGACCGTCGTATTTGTAGAGGAAGGCAACCGTATCCATCGCGTAACCGATTATGAACAGCACGGCAGGTTAAGCGACCAGGCATAGGACTGCGGGGTCAAGAGAGGCTATCTTCCAATCTACTGAAAAGGACGGATATCCATGCAA
Organism: uncultured Veillonellaceae bacterium; assembly: GCA_900556745.1. Classification (GTDB taxonomy): domain Bacteria; phylum Bacillota; class Negativicutes; order Veillonellales; family Negativicoccaceae; genus Negativicoccus. The sequence goes on along the minus strand of USPU01000005.1, from coordinate 564 downwards.
ATTTGTACTACCGTTGCCGAGGTGCGCGCATTAGTCGACGCCTGGCACAAAGAAGGAAAAACCGTCGGTCTCGTGCCGACGATGGGCTTTCTGCATGAAGGCCATGAAAGCTTGATTCAAAAAGCGGTTGCGGAAAATGATTGCGTAGTCGTTTCCGACTTTGTCAATCCGACGCAGTTCGGACCGCAGGAAGATTTGGAAGCGTATCCGCGCGATTTCGCGCAGGATCAAGTGCGCTGTGAAAAAAACGGCGCCGCGGCGATCTTTCATCCGACGCCGGAAGAGATGTACCACGATCCGGCGACGTACGTCAATATCGAGGGATTGTCGTCGACATTGTGCGGTAAGTCGCGCCCGATTCATTTTCGCGGCGTGTGCACGGTCGTCAGCAAATTATTTAATATTGTCCGGCCGGAGCGGGCGTACTTTGGTGAGAAAGACGCCCAGCAATTAGCGATTATTCGCAAGATGGTCACGGACTTGAATGTTCCGGTGACGATTGTCGGCTGCCCGATCGTGCGCGAAGCGGACGGTTTGGCGAAATCGTCCCGCAACACGTATTTG
>USPU01000004.1 GCA_900556745.1 uncultured Veillonellaceae bacterium | reverse complement strand
TTACGTCGGAGACGTCGCCGCCAAAAAACGAATAGATCAAAGCGAAAATAATTAAACCCAACCCGCCGATTTTCGCCAGTCCGCCACCGCGCCCCGTGTTACTGCTCATCCGTCTGCCCCGCCATTGCATTGCCGAAACCTCCTCTGTATTACGTCTGTTTTATTTTTATTTTAACATATCTTGATGACAAATTTTCGCCGCCGCACCTTGTTTCCTGTTTTAGATGCAAGTACAATGAAACAAAGGAATCCATTGTTACGAAAGGAGTCTCCCATGAATTTCGAACGTTTATATATCAACGGGGAATGGGTCACGCCCCAAAGCACGGAACGAATCAAGGTAGAAAATCCCGCGAGCATGTATCGGTTCGCCGCCGTTCCCGTCGCCACCGACGCTGAAGTCGACGCGGCCTGTCGAGCCGCCGCCGATGCCGCCTGGCGTTGGCAGGAATCGCCGCTCGCCGCGCGGCTGACGATTTGCGAAAAAATGTTGGCGCAGCTGCTGACCCGCAAAGCGGAAATCGTCGATATTGAAATCAAGGAGCTCGGCGCGCCGAGCCAAATGGCCGAAAAGGTTCATTTCGATTTCCAGGTGGAACGCATGCGTACCTTCATGCGTCTGGCGCAAGAAATCGAATTTCGGGAAGAGTTGGAGCATTCGACATTGTATCGTGAGCCGGTCGGTGTAGTCGCGGCCATTACGCCGTGGAACTATCCGCTCGGTCAGGTCGTGCAGAAAATCATGCCGGCCATTTTGATGGGTAATACCGTTGTTTTGAAACCGAGTCAGCACACGCCGCTTTCCGTATACTACTTGGTGGACGCGTTCCATCAGGCGGGATTGCCTAAAGGCGTTTTAAATCTCGTCACGGGTCGCGGCGGCGATGTCGGCAACGTTTTGGCCTCGCATCCGCTGGTCGACATGGTTTCCTTCACCGGTTCCACTACCGGCGGTATTGAAGTCGGTAAGCACGGTTTGGATTCGGTGAAAAAAATCCACTTGGAGCTCGGCGGCAAATCGCCCTGCGTGATTCTGCCGGGCGCCGATATCGATCAGGCGATCCGAGCCTGTTTCAACTCGCTCCTCTTGAATTGCGGCCAAACGTGCTCGGCGCTGTCCCGCTTGTTGATTCCGGAAGATCAGAAAGAAGCCATCGAAACGCGTTTAGTGGAAATTCTGCAAGAATATCCGGTCGGCGATCCGCGGGAAGAAGGCACGAAGATCGGACCGTTGGCCAGTAAAAAACAATTCACCAAAGTGAAAAAATACATTGAAACGGGTCTTGCCGAAGGCGCGCGCATGCTCACCGGCAGTGTGCCCACCGAACCGATCGGCGGCTACTACGTCCAACCTGTGATTTTCACTGATGTTACCAACGATATGCAAATCGCGCAGGAAGAAATCTTCGGCCCCGTGCTGTGCGTCATTACGTACAAGGACATACCGGATGCGCTGCATATCGCCAACGATACGATTTACGGCCTGAACGCCGCGGTGCACGGACCGTTTGATGAGGCCGTCGCGTTCGCGCGCCGCATTAAATCGGGCAATGTGTATATCAACGACAGCGCGCGCGATGTGACCGCGCCTTTCGGCGGTTACAAAATGAGCGGCATCGGCCGCGAAGGAGGCATTGAGGGTATCTTGGAATTTACCCAGAGTAAAGTCCTCTTTGATCATGACGCGTAATTTACGACAATAAAAAAGAACCGCAGCTGCGGTTCTTTTTTATTTCATTTTTTATCTTTCGCCGGGCGCTTGGCAGCTTGCGGATCTTTTTTCGCCTTTTTATTTTCCTGATCGCTGCCTGCTTCGGCATCGTTCGCCGACACTTTTTCCCGCAACTGCGCCATGATTTCTTTCACCGCATCGCGACGGCGACGATCGTTGGGCGCTACCACTTCAAATTCGAATTGGCCGTCGCCTTTAATAATGTACGGCATCGTGACGCGCGTTTTGGCTTTCTCGTCGTCATCTCCGCCCGCCAACGTATCCGCATCGGTCTTTTTACCTTTATGCAAGTAATCCGGCAGCGTTTCTTTCGCCGGCTCCTGCAACTGAGCGTGATGTCCCGCGGACTCTTCGTCCGGCACCATGCTGACATTGTCTTCCAAAATTTCCACGATCAGCTCGTTATTTTTGTCTTCCTTTTGCAGCTTGTTCAGAAAATCACGGAAATCTTTATACGTTCGCAATCGATCAATAATTTCATCCGTCAAATTGAGTTGCTGTTTTTGGATCAGGTACGGCAACGGCACGACACCGCCGCCGCGCACTTCCAGCGTCATCGGTCCGAGCGGCCGGTCGGCAGGCACCGTAAAGGCGAGCGCTTTGGAAAAGACTTCGCCTCGGTACGGACGCAATTTGACATTGACATAGATAACGTCACCCGGACTTACAACGGCCGGCCGCGCTTTCGCGTCAATGATTTCCGCGACTTCTTTATCTTCCGTCAACGAAAGGGACAAATTGATGCCGCGCAACGCATATTTTTGGAACGGATTTTTCGCCAGCGCTTCCAGCACGTTGTACAGTTCATCGACAGAGCGTTCGCTGACACTCTTGGCCGAGTAGTACATATTATCGCGTTTAAATGTCGGTAGCGACGTATCCTGCGGCAAAAATTCATAGCTGAGTTTGACCGTGCCGCGACCGCCGCGATCAATCGTTTTTTTGACAAGATCGTACGCAGTCGTCGCCGCCAAAATCGGCGTTAAATCGTGATCCTCAACCATGCGCACATTCGCCACGCGATCCGTTTGCGTATCGCGATCCGTCACGTTGACCTGCATCGCCACGGCTTTCGGCGCGCGGCCTTCGATGCCGGCAATCCCCGCGCCGCGATCCTGGTAAATTTTACCGATCTCGCTGCCGATGGAGCCGATCTTAAATGCGGAATTCACTGACGGCACCACCGTGAAAATGTACGAATTGTGCATGAAATAATCCAATTCGCCGCGCTTTAAAAACGGATGCCCGAACGCCACAATACGATTTTCATCGACGTACGTGACCGTACCGATCGCGCCCAATTTCAAATCCCCGGTGACGAGCGTCACCGCGACCGCGCTGCCCGGTTGCAACGCATGCGGCGCGGCGTCATAGTTACCCGCGCCGGCTGTCGCTTGCGGCTGCAATCCGAACGGCGCCAACTTTTGCGTCAGATATTGCAACGACTCGGGCGTAAATCCCGCCGCCATCAACGGCGTGCCCATCGGAATCAGCGGCGGCTCTACCGACGGCGCTTCGTCATGCGCCGCTTTATCCGGCAACGCCCACAGTTTCAGCATGTCGCCAATCGGCGTCACCATGCCCACCGTGCCGTCCGCAAAGCCCCAGCCGTACCCGATCGCGCCGACAAGTTTACCGTCAATATACACGGGACTGCCGCTCATCCCCTGCGCGATGCCGCCGGTTTTTTCAATCACCGGTCCGCTGACTTTGACCAAAATCAAATCGCCGGAAGGGCCGCGCTGTTGGAGTACGCCGAGCACATCGACGTCAAATTCTTCAATCGTGTCGCCCTGCACCACCGTCTTGGCCACGCCGCGCATGCCTTCCCGCACATCCGACGGCGGCATGATGTCGACCGCATTGGCGAAGTAAGTTACTAATGTAAAGAGAAGCGTCAGCAACCATACCGATCGCCGACGCTTTTTGAATACGTTCATATCGCTCCTATTTGGTTTCCACGATCGCGACTTCATCGCCTTTATTAATCGTTGCACCGACTTGCGTTTCCACTTTTGTCACTTTGCCGTCCACCGTAGCCCGCGCTGCCGGCATCGAACCGGCCAACGATTCAACGGAGACAAGCGGCGTGCCTTCTTTAACCTCCGTACCCACCGGCACGACATCGGTTACTTTACCCGTTAATACGGTTGTATGAACCACGGCCTGCGCCATGACGCCGACCACACCCAAAACAGCCAAAGCGGCAGCTAACAATAATGACGCGCGCATGCGTTTTTTGCTTTTTTTCATAGGTATCACCTCACACGCCTATTATACCATATTACTGTTGACGTTTATGCGGAGTGCGGATTTTCAAAGCCCAGCGAATCTCGCAGCAACGGCATTTCCAAGAGTGCTTTACCCGCGCCGATCGCCACCGCGTACAAGGGATCTTCACCGAGATACACCGGCACGCCGAGAAACTGCGTTAAGTAGCGATCCAAACCGCGCAAAAGCGCGCCGCCGCCGACCAGCATAATGCCGTGCGACGAAATCCATTGACTGAGTTCGGGGCGCGTTTGATGCAATATTTCATGCAACGCCTGCGCGATCTGATGTGCGTACGGAATCAGCGCCGGTCGCAACATGGCTGCTGTAATTTCCGTTTGCCGCGGCAAACCGGTTTGACTGTCTTTGCCCGCACACAGCGATGTGGCTGTCGCCTTTTCGTCCAAATCGCAGAAATGTTGCTTCAAGCGTTCACAGGTAAGGGGGCCGAGCAATAATCCCGTTTCCTGCAAGACGATTTTCGCAATCGCCCGATCGAGATCCATGCTGCCGAGCGGCAGCACTTCCGTATCCACCAAACCGTTGGCGTCCACCACAGCCAGATCCGTTTTACCGGCGCCCAAATCGGCGACCAGAAGTCCCGCTGTTTTGGCTTTATCCAAATCGGCGCCGTAGGCTGCGGCGAGAGTGCCCGGCAAGCGCACCGCTTTCCGCGCTCCCAAAGCCGCCGCCGTTCCCAACAGAGCCGCCGCGGCGACATCGCTTTGCCGCCCCGCCAGCGTCATCACCAAACGCGGACGTTTCCATAAGCCCGAAACCTGTCGCCCGACAAGTTCATGTACCAAGTGCGCCGCCGCGGAAAAATCCGTAACGACACCACGTTCCACCGGTCGCACCAAGACAAGTTCCTGCGGTACGCGTCCGGCCAAGGCCGCCGCTTTCGCGCCGAGCGCCACGACTTCACGCGTTTCCCGATCGACCGCCAACACCGAAGGCTCCCGTACCACGACGCCTTCGCCGCGTACATACACTACCGTATTGGCGGAACCCAAATCGACAGCGATATCCGTCGCGCCGACACCGGCCAGCCAATCAAGCAGAGAGTGCGAACGACGTTGCCGCGTCGCGGGTGGTGTCCGCCGCGCACTTTTGCTCCGTACCGATTTACGTTTATTTCCGAACAATGTCTGCTCCCAAACCGCTTAATTTTTCTACAAAATGGTCATAACCGCGATCGATGTGATGCAGATGTCCGACCGACGTCGTTCCGTCCGCCACCAAGCCGGCCAGCACCAAGGCGGCGCCGGCGCGCAAATCGGTCGCTTCGACCGGACAACCTTCCAAACGCTCCACGCCCTCGATCACGGCGCTGCCGCCTTCAATTTTAATTTTGGCGCCCATGCGGGTCAGAGCGTCCACATGCATGAACCGATTTTCAAATACGGTTTCTTTGACCACGCTCGTGCCCTCGGCAATCGTGGTGAGCGCCATAAACTGCGCCTGCATATCGGTCGGGAACCCCGGATACGGCAATGTTTTTACATCGACTGCCCGCAAGCGATCCGGACCGACGACGCGAATGCCGTTGATGTCTTCCACCACGGCCGCACCCGCTTCTTTTAATTTCGCGACCAGCGGTTTAACGTGCTCCGCCAGCGCGTTTTCCACATACACATCCCCGCCCGTCATGGCCGCCGCCACCATAAAAGTACCGGCTTCGATGCGGTCGGGAATGACATTATGCACGACACCGTGCAGTTCCTTTACGCCTTCGATGCGAATCACATTCGTGCCCGCGCCGCGGATGTTTGCGCCCATGCTGTTCAAAAACATCACGAGATCGACAATTTCGGGCTCTTCCGCCGCGTTTTCGATGACCGTGCGACCGTCGGCAAGGCATGCCGCCATCAGCGCGTTTTCGGTCGCGCCGACGCTCGGAAAGTCGAGATAAATCTGCGCGCCTTTCAAACCGTTCGGCACGACGGCTTCCACATAGCCGTGCCCCAAATTAATTTCCGCGCCGAGCGCGGCGAACGCTTTCAAATGCAGATCAATCGGACGAGTGCCGATCGCACAGCCGCCCGGCAGTGAAATTTTTGCCCGTCCCAGGCGCGCCAAAAGCGGCCCCATCACAAGGAACGAAGCCCGCATTTTGCTGACCCATTCGTACGGTGCCTCATAGGATGTCAACTGCGCCGCATCAAAGCGTAATTCATTGTCCGTTTGGGAAACGACAACACCGAGTTGCTCCAACACTTTGCAAATAGTCGTGACATCTTCCAAATGCGGAATCTCCGGCAGAGTGCTCGGAGTAATCGGCAGCATCGTCGCCGCAATAATCGGCAACACGGCGTTTTTGGCGCTCGACACGCGCACTTTGCCGGAAAGCCGGCGACCGCCTTTGATGAATAATTGTTCCAACTGGTTCCTCCACTATCGGGGTTATATTACATCGTAAATCGCAAAATAAAATCGTTTTTTTATATGTGTATTCGAGATATTTATATAATAACAAGTATACCATGCGATTTCAATCGGCTTGAAAATGTAAAAAGAACACGGTTAACCGTGTTCTTTTTCTGTTTCCCAGTCGGAACGAACCACGTGTTCTCCGTTGTCGCTGAGAAAATCACCGATCATAATATACAGTCGTTGCGTGTCCACTTCCAAAGGTTGTGCCAAATCATCCGCGCCTAACGGCTGGATCAATGTAATATCCCGGTACACGGAAAACAGGTACGCCTCGCCGCTGTAAAAAGACGAGTCGTACTCGTAATCCAGCACCTCACTGATCGCCGTGCGAATCGCATTCCCCTGCGTGCGTACATCAACGGCAAACACATCGCTTAAAAGTCCCAAAGGCGCGGCAAATATGTACATGGTTTCCCGCCGTCCGTCTAACGTGACCCGGCGCTTTTTATAATCCATAATCAGCACTCCAATTTGCATTCATTGTAAAAGATTTTTCATAAAATTACAATCTTACGACACGTACAACCGCTTTTAACGGTGATCAAAAGCGAAGCTGCTGTAATGACGTTTGCCAAATTCGTATGCTTACGTTTAATTTTTTTAACATTTTGATTGCTTTCCCGTAATACAAGTGTTTAACGCGTTGCGCTCAGTGCATGCAAGCGCTGTCTGGCGCGCACGAAGGCCGCGTGACGTAAGTTTGCTATTGCGGTTTATGCCATATAATCTTATACTAATGGACAATTGTATTTTTATTTATTGTTTTTAAGGATGGTGGATTATGAAAACTGCTGTAGCGCCGGAAAGGCCCAAAGGAATTTTGGGCTGGATCGAGAGAGTGGGCAACCGCGTTCCCGATATCACGATTTTGTTTATCGGTGCCTTTTTGATTGTCTGCGTTATCTCGGCTCTGATGTCGCCGATCAACTTCTCGTATATCAATCCGGTCACCAAAGAACCGATTCGTATTATCAGTATGCTGGCACCGAGCCAACTTGTTAAATTGATGACGAAGATGGTCACGAATTACTCCGGTTTCCCGCCACTCGGCATGGTCATCGTAGCGACATTGGGCATCGCCATCGCCGACGGTTCCGGCTATATCCGCGCGGGGCTGCGCAAGCTGCTCGCCGTCACGCCGAAAGCGGCGCTCTCGCCGATTATTATTTTGGCGGGTATGTTGAGCCATATCGGTCCGGATACCGGTTACGTGATCATCATACCGATTGCCGCCTACATGTTTTACGCGGTAGGTAAACATCCACTCGCCGGTATCGCCGCATCATTCGCCGGTATCGCCGGCGCGTTTGCCGCCAACTATACACCGAGCGCGATTGACCCGGTCATCCAGGGCTTCACGCAAAGCGCGGCGCAGATTATCGACCCTTCGTATCAAGTCAACATTTTATGTAACTATTTCTACATGTTCGGCGCGACGTTCGCCGTCATCCCCGCTTGCTGGTACATCACCGAAAAAATTGTCGAGCCGTGGCTGTGGAAAATGTATCCGCTTTCTACCGATGCGGATATTGAAGCGGAAACGAACAAGCCGCTCACCGCAAAAGAAAATCGCGCGTTCTATGCCGCCAGCGCATTCCTCATTTTGTTCATGGTCGGTTTGTTCTGGGCGCTGTCCACACCGGATTCCGTATGGCGCGCGTCGGACGGCACGATCGCAAGCTTTAAAGCGCCGGTCATGCAGTCCCTGGTTTCGTTGATCTTCGTCATCGCCGGCGGTACCGGTTTGATCTACGGCATTATGTCGGGTAAATTCAAAAGTCCGAAAGATGTCACCGCCGCGATGGAAGATATGACGCATACTCTCGTTCAATTGATCGTATTCTACTTTTTCGCGGCGCAGTTCTTGTACGCGTTCAACGCGTCGCAGATCGGCGTTCTGCTCGCCGTTTCCGGCGCGGACTTCCTGCGTTCACTGGCGATGCCGCCGCAGCTTACGATCGGCGGAATCATTATCTTCGTCGGTCTGTTGAATTTGATCATTACTTCGGCTTCGGCGAAATGGGCCATCCTGGCGCCGATCTTCGTTCCGATGCTGATGGGCGTCGGCATCGCTCCGGAGCTTACGCAGGTAGCGTTCCGCGTCAGCGACTCGGCCGTCAACGTCGTCACGCCGATGTTCGCGTTCTATCCGCTGATCATTACCTACTGCCAAAAATACGTCAAAGAAGCCGGCATCGGCACGTTGAGTTCCATGATGCTGCCCTATACGATCGGCTTGCTGGTGACATTGTCCATAGTCCTCTACGCATTCTGGGGGCTCGACCTGCCGCTCGGTCTGCAAGCTTCGTACTTATATCCGCGCCCGTAAGCGCTTACTCAGAGAGGAGTCCTGAAATTGGAATACATGAGTCGTGAATCTTTACTGGAACGTTTCTTACGTTATATCTCGATCCCCAGCCAAAGCGATCCGACCGTCAGCGAAGTCCCCAGCACGAAAATGCAGTGGGATATGGTACGCGCGCTGGAATCGGAATTAAAAGAACTGGGCTTGGAAGATATTCATGTGAGCGAACACGCGGTTTTGACCGCGCGTTTGGCCGCCACCGCCGATGCTCCTGAAGGCACACCGGTCATCGGTTTTTGCACCCACGTCGATACGGTGGACGTGCAGCTTGATCCGAAAATTTCGCCGCAAGTCGTGGAAAATTATGACGGCGGCGTCATTACGCTCAACGAAGAAAAAAATCTCGTGCTCGATCCGGAAACGGAAACCGCGTTGAAAAATTACGTCGGTGACACGATTGTGACGACGACCGGTAACTCCGTACTCGGTTCCGATGACAAAGCGGGTGTCGCCGCGGTCATGGGCGCGATCACCGAACTGGTGAAAAGCGGCGCGCCGCACGGTGAAATTTACCTGGCATTCGTGCCGGATGAAGAAACCGGTTTGCGCGGCAGCAAGAAAATGGAACTCGATCGTTTCCCCGTCGATTTCGCGTATACGCTCGACTGCTGCGAAATCGGTGAAGTCGTTTACGAAACGTTTAACGCCGGCAGCGCCGTGATCAACATTCAGGGTATCGCCGCGCACCCGATGTCCGCCAAAGGCAACATGGTCAATCCGGTATTGATCGCCTGCGATTTCGTACAGTATTTTGACCGTTTGAAAACGCCGGAAAATACCGACGGTACCGACGGTTACATCTGGGTGCAGGGCATTTCGGGCAACCAGTCGAACGCGAGCGTCGAGCTCAACATCCGCGATCATCACCGTGACCGTTACCTCGGCTATAAAGATTACATCGAAAAAGCGGTCGCTTTCTTAAAAGAACGGTATCCGCGCGCGACGATCGAGCTTTCGATGGAAGATGTCTACGCCAATATTAAAGACGCGAAAACGCCGGCAAACGAATTCGCCGTCGATCATATTTACACCGCGATGGAACGTCTCGGCATCACGCCGAAAACGCTTTCGATGCGCGGCGGCACCGACGGTTCGTACCTGTCCTCGCAAGGTATTTTCACGCCGAACTTCTTCACCGGCGGTCATAATTTCCACTCGGTCTATGAATATTTACCGCTTAATTCTTTAGTGAAATCGTCGGAAATGGTTCGCACCATTATCGATCTCGTTCAGGAAGACGCGAAAAAATAACGCAATTAAAAAGCATCGCCGCAAGGCGATGCTTTTTTGTGTCGTGAATATTACGCTTGCCGGCGAGTCGGTTTGCGCGTTTTGAGCAGTACCAACACGATCGGCGTGACAATCACGGCCGCGCCGATGGCTTCCGGAATGCCGTTGGCAATGCAAATGCCAATGATAATATTAACTACCTGATCGAGCGGAACATGACGCATTTCCGCGAATTCTTTAGCGTACAAAATATACGTCAGGCCCATGACCATGATCGTATTCATCATCGATGTCACCAATGCGGAAACCGCGATTTTAACGGCCTGCGCTCCCGGCATAGCGCGGTACACGAGGTACGCGATCAAACCGAGCAGCACGCGCGGCAAGACCGAAATGAGCGGGTTCAAAAACACGATACTCATCAGCGTCGGCGCCACAATATTTTGGAATAAGCTGAAGCAACCGAAAATCAAACCGGTCATCATGCCAACGCGCGGTCCTTCCACAATGCCGCCGATAATCGTCGGAATATGCAGAATGGTCGCTTTCATATAAATGAGGTGAATAAAACCGTAGCCCGTCAAACCGAGCAATGCGGTAATACCGCCTAAAAGGCCGGTGATCACAAGCTGCCGTACCGTCATAAACGAACGTTTCGTCGGCGGCGCTACGTTCGGCCGTTCGTCCGCGGGCCGCTTCGTTGCTTGCGAATCCGCCTGCAAATCATTAATCGGTGATGTCACTTCCGTCGTGCGCGGCTTGTCCGCCGCCGGATCTTTTTGCCAATTTTCCATTTTGTTCCTCCGTTCTTATTCCTTTAGGGATATAAGTCGTTACCAGAACCGTATATTGCGCTTGCCCATGCAAGCCGCCGTAAATCAAAAGCATTATAGAGATAATCGCCTGCCTTGTCAAGACGGAGACCTGCCGTTATAATCAAATTTATACGATACGCGTCTTTCGGCATGACAGACGCTCCTATGTCGTTTACGCGCAATGCGCATGCAAATAAATGAATCACGGAAGGAGTCCGTATGGATTGGCTTTATCTTTTCATGGAAGATTACGGCTACTGGGCGCTGTTTTTAACCATGGTTGCGGAAAATATGAATATCCCGATTCCGAGCGAAGTCGTTTTAGGCTTTGCCGGTTATCTCGTACATCGCGGCACTTTCACCTACACGCTCGCCTGCGTGGTCGGCGTCGCGGCGGGGCTGGTGGGATCGCTGCTGTCGTACGCTATCGGTTACTACGGCGGCCGTCCTTTCTTACAAAAACATAAACATCTCTTTTTTCTCTCGCAAACGAAACTTTCTTCGGCGGATGATTGGTTTGCCCGCTACGGCGGCATTGCCGTTTTGACCGGCCGTCTGTTACCGGGCATACGCACATTTATTTCGCTGCCCGCCGGAATGGCTCGCTATCCGCTCAAACCCTTCATCTGGTATACCGTGATCGGCACGATTCCCTGGACGATGCTCCTCGTTTGGCTCGGGTTCCAACTGGGCGAGCATTGGGAAGACCTTCTGACCTACGACATGGAACTGTTTATCGGTTCTGTCGTCGTGGCCGCTCTCGCCTACGCTTATTACCACTACCTGCGCAAACGTCGCTCCCAAAATTCGGAAAACGCAACTCGCTCCCATGGCGACAAATAAAGATTAAATTTGTCGCGCATGTTGCCGGTTGCCGCATTTTCATGCATTGACTTTGCGCAAGAATAACAATCCGCGAGATTTGCGAGAAAAATAATTGACGACCGCCCGAAACACGGTCAACTTGACGTCTCGCGCCATTCTTTTATAAAACTAGCCGTCTCTTCGGAGACGGTTTTATGATGCCGGCATCATAGATTTTTTCCCTTATAAATGATAGAATTATATAGTTAATATTACGGAGGTGCGTGATGAAGGCGGTCATTATTACCGTGAACACGCTGCAACGCGATGAGAACGGCCAGGAAGAGAGTATTGAACTGACCACAAAGGGCACGTACGAAAAACAAGGCGACGTGCAAATTTTGTGTTACGACGAATCTTCTCTGACCGGACTTACGGGAACGCGGACAACGTTAAAATTGTTTCCGCATTCGCTCGTGCTGATGCGCGACGGTAAGATCACCCAGCAACAGGAATTTTTGCCGGGAACCTCGCAAAAATCACTGTATGAGACCCCCTTTGGCAACGTCACGCTGACGATGTACACGCATGAGCTGACGCATACGCTCACGAACGGCGAGGGAGAAATTGCACTCCGTTACGACGTCGCGCTGGAAGGCGTCCATGCGAATTATAACGAACTGATCATACGCTCACGAGAGGACGGAACGAACTGATGGATTTACGGACGGAAATTGGTGCGGCGCTTACCGACGCGGTCAAAGCGGCCGTCACCAAGGGAACACTTCCCGCCGGCGACTACCCCGAACCTTTTCTGGAACAGCCGCCACAAAAAGAATTCGGTGATTTTGCCACCAATCTCGCCATGCAATCGGCGAAAATCGCCCGTCGCGCGCCGCGGCAAATTGCGGACGCGATTCTGGCGGAGCTCGACTCCCCGCTGATTGAACGCGCGGAAATCGCCGGCGCCGGTTTTATCAATTTATTTTTGAAAAACGACGCAGTCTACGATATTTTAAAAGAAATTTTGCGTAAGGGTAACGACTACGGCAACCTGCCGGAAAAAAGCGACGAATATATTCAAGTCGAATACGTCAGCGCCAATCCCACCGGACCGCTCCATATCGGCCACGGCCGCGGCGCGGCGTTCGGCAGCGCGCTGGTCAACCTGCTGCGCGCCGCCGGCTACCCGACACAGGCGGAATACTACATCAACGACGCGGGCAACCAAATCGACAATCTCGCGAAATCGGTCGATGCGCGTTACCGTGAACTCTTGGGTGAAACGGTTGAATTTCCGGAAGACGGTTACCACGGCCGCGACATCATCACGACCGCACAGACGATCATTGATGAGGACGGCGACAAATATTTAGCCATGCCCGCCGCCGAACGCCTCGCGATTTTCAAAGAGCGGGCGTTGAACGCAAAACTCGAACGTTTACGCAAAGATTTGGCGGATTTCCATGTGGAATTCGATCAATGGTTCAGTGAACGCACGTTGCATCCGGAAGCGATCGAGACGGCTTGCGCCGAACTGAAAGCGCGCGGCAAGCTGTATGAAAAAGAAGGCGCGCTGTGGCTGAACACCACTGCATACGGCGATGACAAAGACCGTGTCGTCATTCGCGCCAACGGTGTCGGCACGTATTTCGCCGCCGATATCGCGTACCACCGCAACAAGTACGAACGCGGTTTCACGCAGATGATCAACATCTGGGGCGCCGACCATCACGGTTACGTCGCTCGCGTTAAAGCGGCGCTCACGGCGCTCGGCTATGACGCGGATAAACTCGAAATTTTACTTTTGCAAATGGTCAATCTCTTGCGCGGCGGCGAAGTCGTCAAGATGAGCAAACGTACCGGCAAATCCATTACGCTTGCCGAACTGATCGAAGAAGTCGGCGCCGACGCGGCGCGGTATTTCTTCATCATGCGTTCGCTCGACAGCCAGCTCGACTTTGACATCGACTTGGCAAAATCGCACAGCAATGAAAATCCGGTGTACTACATCCAATACGCCTACGCGCGCATTCACAGCATTTACCGCCAGGCGGAGGAAAATCAGATCGCGTACGGCGCTTGGGAAGATACCGACTTCAGTTTGCTGACGGAACCCGCCGAACTGGATCTGATTAAACAGATGAGCGAGTATCGCGAGATGATTGCGAACGCGGCCGCTGCGCACGCGCCGCATCGTCTGGCTCGCTATCTCTATGAGCTAGCCGGCCTGTTCCATTCGTTTTATAAACAGTGTCGCATTTTGGGCATTGACCCGGAACGCCAACAGGCGCGTTTAGGACTGATCACAGCGACCAAGTATATTTTATGGCACGGCTTAACCATTCTCGGTGTCAGCGCGCCGGAAAAAATGTAAAGGAGGACGCATGACTAAGTACATATTTGTTACGGGCGGTGTCGTTTCTTCGCTCGGTAAGGGTATCACCGCCGCATCACTCGGCCGTTTACTGAAAAACCGCGGCTATCGGGTCACGATCCAAAAATTCGATCCGTATTTAAATATCGATCCCGGCACGATGAGCCCGTACCAACACGGTGAAGTCTTCGTAACCGATGACGGTGCGGAAACGGACCTCGACCTCGGTCATTACGAACGCTTTATCGATATCAACTTAAGTCAGCGTTCCAATGTGACGAGCGGTCGCATTTATCAAACCGTCATTTCGCGGGAACGTAAAGGCGATTACCTGGGCGGTACCGTGCAAGTCATTCCGCATGTAACGAACGCGATCAAAGAACAGGTGTTCCGCGTCGGTCAGGAAGTCAATGCCGATGTGGTCATCACCGAAATCGGCGGCACGGTCGGCGATATCGAAAGCCAACCGTTTTTGGAAGCGATTCGCCAGGTGAAAAAAGATATCGGCAAAGAAAACGTTTTGTATATACATGTGACGCTTTTGCCGTACATCTCCGCTTCCGGCGAACTGAAAACGAAACCGACGCAACACAGCGTGAAAGAAATGCGCAGCATCGGTATCCAGCCGGACATCATCGTTTGCCGAAGCGAATACCCGATCTCGCAGGAGATGAAAGAAAAAATCGCGTTATTCTGCGACGTCGATGTCGACGCGATCATTGAAAACCGTACCGCGCAAAGCATTTACGAAGTGCCTTTAATGATGCAGCATGAAGGTTTGGATAAAATCGTTCTGCGCAAATTACAGCTGGAAGATAAGCCGCTCGACATGAGCGATTGGGAACATATGGTCGATCGCATGCTCCATCCGCAAGGAGAGCTGGAAGTGGCGCTCGTCGGTAAATACGTTTCGCTCCACGACGCGTATCTTTCCGTCGTCGAATCGCTCGATCACGCCGGCTATGCGTTTAACCGCAAAGTCAACATTCGCTGGATCGATTCGGAAGAGGTCGAAGCAGCCGATGATCTCGCGCCGCTTTTTGCGGGTGTGGACGGTATCGTCGTCCCCGGCGGTTTCGGTTCTCGCGGCGTGGAAGGCAAGATCCGCACGATCCGTTTCGCGCGCGAACATAAAATTCCCTACCTCGGTTTATGTCTCGGCATGCAGTGCGCCGTGATGGAATTCGCCCGCAATGTCTGCGGCATTCAAGATGCGATTTCGAGCGAATTTGATACCGACGCCGAACATCCGGTCATCGATTTGATGCCCGATCAGGTCGATATCGAAGATAAAGGCGGTACCATGCGCTTGGGTCTGTATCCCTGCAAGTTGGTCGACGGCACGCGTTCGCGCGAGCTTTACGGGGAAGAATTGGTGTATGAGCGCCATCGCCACCGTTACGAATTCAACAACGCGTATCGTAAGCAACTGACCGACGCCGGTTTAATTCTCGCCGGCACCAGTCCCGATGAACGTCTGGTGGAAATTGTCGAAGTCAAAGACCATCCCTTCTTTGTCGCCGTGCAGTTCCATCCGGAATTTAAATCGCGTCCGAATAATCCGCATCCGCTATTTTACGGATTCATTCAGGCGATGGAAGAAGAAGCAAAATAAAATCAAAAAACACCGGAAATCTCCGGTGTTTTTTTTGCGCCAAAAAAGAGCTGCCGCGGCAGCTCTTTTTCTTTTTCGTTTACTCTTTCATTAACTCTGTTTTTCGTGCGCCCGCGCGTAGGAATACCACCGGAATCATGATCAGTCCGACTTGTCCCATCAACGGATACAGGATGCCGATCAATTTACCGAAGCCGATCTGCGCGCCGAAGTACGCCACAATCCCCAAGACCACCGTCACCGCGAGCATCGGCGTACGGCCGATGCCAAAGCCCTGAATACGGTTCAACACGAGCCAAAACATCGGCGCGGCCGTGGAATAAATCCCCAACAAAAGCACCACGGAGAAAATCATCGCGAGAATCGGCAGATGTTGTTCCGCCAGGAACAAATTCGGCACTTCGTAGGTCACGATCTGATCTGGATAGCAAAGCATCGCGAAGACGATCATGATGACCGACAGCATCAGGAAAACGCCGCCCATCACGCCGCCCCAAATCGCTTCCTGGCGATTGCGCGCGCGCGTGCCGAGTCCGGCGAGGAAAGGAATCCCGCCCAAAACCATGCAGGCCGCGTACAACACGCCGCTGAACCAAGCGGTATCCAACCATTCATACGCCCCGAACCACCAGCCGGCGGTCGCGCGCAAATCGAAGAGAGCCTGCACTTGCGCCCCCGTCAAATCATTACCGTAGTACGTGCTGGTCACCGCGGTCACGATACCGATTAAAATCGTAAACACGGTAATGACCGGTCCGATCGCGCCGATAATATCGACCAAACCGTTCAAACCGAGCAACACGGTCACGACGCAAAGAATCGCCATGCCGAGTTTGCCGATTTCCGCACCGACGCCGAAGTATTCGGCGGCCACGGCGCCGGATCCGGCGAACATAATGGAAACGACGCAAAAAAGACAAATAATCGTGAAAAATTCCAAAATGTAACCGATATATTTACCGCAATAGTAGCGGAAAATTTCCGTCTGCACGGTCAAATTCAATTCATGTCCTTTGACCATCAGGGCCGCGCCCATCGCGGCGAAAAGAAACATGCTGACGAGCGCGCCGATGTAGCCCGCCGGTCCGTACGATGTGAAAAATTGCAGCACTTCCTGGCCGGTGGCAAATCCCGAACCGATCGTAAACGCGATGTAAGCCCCCGCCAGTTTCACGATGTTCCAAATGCTTACCTGCTGTTGCATGGCGCTCCCTCCACTTCTTTTTCCACGGCCGCCAAACGCGGCAGGAGTTCCGCCAAATCACGCGGCACGCGCAAACGGATGTGGCGTTTACCGATGCCGTCAAAATCTTCGCCGCGTTCGGTGATAATGCCGTGCCGCAGCATCACGTCAAACAAATTAAGATCGCGTTCCGTATATAAAAGCACAATCGGCACCGTATCTCCGGTAACGGATGCCTGCAATACGGAAAGCGCTTCCAGCACTCGCGCTTTATTCGCCGCGATCTGCCTTCTGGAGCGCGCGATGTGTTCGCGGTCACGTAAAGCGATCGGCGTCAGTCGGGCGGCGGTTTCGGTGATGACCATTTCCCCCGGCAACTTCCGCATAATCGGCATAAACGCTTGCGGCAATACCGCATAGCCCGTCCGCAAGCCGGCCAATCCGAATCCTTTCGAGAGCGTTTTGACGACGATCACATTCGGGTACTTATTGACCAAAGCGACCGCCGAGTTTTCGAGCGGCATAAAATCGCCGTACGCTTCGTCGACGATCACCATCGTGTCTTGCGCCGCCGCTTTTTGCGCCAGCTGCTCGATGTCCGCCAGCGGAATCATTTGACCGGTCGGGTTATTCGGGTTATCCAAATACACGAGCGTATGTTCCGGACGCAGCGCTTCGATAAAACGCGCGACGGAAAAACGGAACCGCTCTTCTTCCCGCAACGCGACGACGGTGAGTTGCGCGCCCATCGCGCGCATATCGGTAGTCGCGGAAGAAAATGTCGGTTCACCGACGAGAACATGCGTTCCCTCATCGATAAAGAGCCGGTTCAGATCGATCAGCATGCCCATCGATCCCGTGTGAATCGCAAGTTGCTCCGGCGCAATTTTCGCCGCCGGCGCGAGGTACTCGCAAATCGCCGCGCGCAGTTCACGGTACGGATAGCTCGGATACGGCGAGATGCCGCTGAATGTTTCCCGATACAATTCCTCCGTCAGTTGCGGCGTATAGCCAAACGGATTGATCCCGAGCGAACAATCGATCGCGTCATCGGGAATCGTGTCACCGTGCACGTAACTTTGCACCTTATAATCTTCCAAGCTGTGTCGAATTCTGTATTTCATACTGCCCCTCCTACCACGCTACGACTTTGTCGATTAATTCTTATTATTATAATATGATCCCCGCTGTTACGCAATGCGCGATGTTTTCAGTAACCATACGTCAAGCGCAGGTACATGCTGACCGCAACGCCCGCCGTGAGCAGCGCCATCACTAAGTAATCGCGACGTTGCGGCGTCACGGCGCGGGTAAAGCGCGTAGTGCCGGCGCCGAAGCCGCGAAGCTCCAGCGAAAGAGCCATCGTTTCCGAACGCGCGAGTGATTTCAAAACGAGGGGCTGCACTACGCCGAGATACGCTTTGCTGCGACGCAGATAGTGTCCGTTCTGCGGCACGCCGCGGCAAGCCTGCGCCTCGAGTACCGCTTTGTTTTCCGCCAGAAAATCCGGCACGAAACGCAACGCCGCCGTGAACATGAACGCGTACTCATACGGGATGTGCAACTGCGTCACGACCGCGGCCGTCAGATCCTGCAAGCGCGTCGTCGTCAATACCAAGAGGAAGACGCCCGCCAAGGCCAACATCCGCAAACCCGCGACATACGCGGACTGCAGCGTGCCGCCGCCAAGGTATTGAATGACGCCCAAAAGGAGCGCGAATAAAATAAATGCCAATAACGCTTTGCGATTTTTTTGCAACACGCCGGCGGCGATAAAGCTGACGATTTCTGCGAGAAACAGCGCAAAGAGCGCCGGCGGACTTTGCAAAAACAAAACGGCAAGCGACACCGCGACAATCATGAAAATTTTTGTTAAAGGAACCAAGCGCGTCATTGTGCACCTCCGTCATCGGTATAATGGGGAACGTCCCGCCCGTCGCGGTACATGCTTGCTAAAAATTTTTGCGGCTCGCCGTTATAAACGACGCGACCGTCGGCCAGCATCACGACGCGTTGCGCGTACCGCCTTACCACATCGGGCGCGTGCGTGACCAAAATAATTCCCAATCCCGCAGCCGTCAATTTCGTTACAATCTGCATCAGCCGGCGGATATCCGCCGGCGAAATGCCGCTCGTCGGTTCATCAAGGATGAGAAATTCCGCGCCGAGCGCCACTGCCGAGGCCAATGCGACGCGCTGTTTTTTCGCCCGCGAAAGAAGCGGCGGGTATGCGTCACGTTCTTCTTCCAGTCCGCATAATTTCAGCGCCGCCTCCGCTTTCTCGCGAGTCTCTACCTTGTCGCGTCCCTGCTCGAGCGGGCCGAATGCGATTTCATCGTACACCGTGGTGCAAAAAAGTTGTCGATCCACTTGTTGAAATACGTACCCTAAATAACGGCTGCGTTCACTCGCGGATAATCTCGTCAGTTCCCGACCGTTCAGCTCGATCCGTCCGGAGGTCGGCCGTTCCAGTCCCATCAAAAGTCGTGTCAATGTCGTTTTACCGCTGCCGTTCTTGCCGACTAAAGCGGTGATTTCACCGGCCGCAAACGCCAGTGAAAGATCATGAATCACTTCGCGACCGTCGGCGTATGCAAAACATAAATGCTCCGTTTTCAGCATGTCGCCCTCCCCGCGACGAATGCCGATGCCGTCGCTTCCTGATACCGATCGGGCAATAAATCACGGAATGTGGCGTCCGCCTGCATGCGGCCGACCACTTCATCGAATGCGCCCACCATGATTAAACGTCCTTCATCCAACAGCGCGGCGCGCTTGGCGTATGGCGCGACTTCCGCCAACTGCGATTCGGTAACGACAACGGTCAAACCGTCGCGCTGATTCAGCGTGCCGAGCAATTCGTAAAACGCTTGCGTGCCTTCCGGATCGAGCGCCGAGGTCGGCTCATCGATGACCAATATTTGCGGCTCCGCCGCGAGCACCGACGCGATGACCAAGCGCTGACGCTGACCGCCGGAAAGCGTCGCCACGTTGCGTTTTTCCAGGCCGCTCAGCCCGACTTTCGCCAACGCCTCCGCGCTGCGGCGCGCAATTTCCGCGGCAGCGTAACCGCGATTTTCCAAGGCGAATTCCATTTCTTCGGCGACGGTCAACGTCACCAGCTGCGCATCGTAATCCGGTAAGATCGTGCCGACTTTGGTCGCGATCTCCGCGATGCTGTGCTGCGTGATCGCCAGATCTTCCACAAAAACCATGCCGCGCATGACGCCGCCGTAGTAATGTGGAACCGCTCCGCAGAGCGCGGACATCAGCGTCGTTTTACCGGCTCCCGCCGCGCCCGCTAACACCAGAAAGTCACCGCGTTCGACCGTCAGATTGATATCTTGCAACGCGTCCGCCGTTGCCTGCGGATACCGATAACTCAAATGTTCGATGGAAAACGCCGCATCCTGTTGCGGCCGTAAAGCAAGTCCCGCGTGCGACACGGTGGCGACTTCCGCTTGCATCGTCAGCGAAGCATGCAGCAGCCGTTGCGCCGGCGCGTACAGAACCGGCGTAATAATACCGTTAATGACCGCGACCAAGCCGACCGCCGGGAGCATCGCATACAAATATACATTGGTCGCAATCCCGAGCATGTATGTCATCAGCGATACAAAAACGAAACCGCTGATCAATGTGGCGACGCCGCCGCAGAGCGCGCTCAGGATGCTTTTTTGCCGAACGTGCGGCAAAATCATGTGCGCGAAACACGCGGCCGTCATCGCGCCCAAAGGTTCGCTGATCAGATTGCCGTAGGGAAAGCCCGATTTCGAGGTCAGAATTTCGATGCAGGCCGCCACCATGCCGATGCCGAAACATTGACGATACGTCGGTTTCGTCAGTAAAATCGCCACGCAATACGTCGCGATCATCCAATTCGGCGTGAACCCCGCGATGGAAGGCGACGCGATATGTAAAATCGTCCCGATGGAAAGCAACAAAGTCGAAACGGTCAACCAACGAAATTGCCCGCCGCGTGTTTTTTGAAATACCAATGTTTGTGTTTGCATGTTATCTCCTTTCCGATGCGGACAATAAAAAAGCCTCCCGTCCACATCCATATCCAAATGATATGGGGACGAAAGGTATCCTTCCGCGGTGCCACCCCGCTTGACTGGTATCAGTCCGGCTTACTACGTACGGCGATTTGCGATACGCGCTTCGGGATAGCGGCCGAAGGTGCCGTCGACGCCTACCCCGCGCAGCGGATCGGGTCGTATCTCCCGGGCCCATTCGCGTCGTCCTCCCGCGCCGATCTTCCACTGTCACCGGCTCGCTTTGGCGTTTGTTACGACGGTACTCTTCCCGTTCATCGATGATTTCATTTAATTACAGGTAGAATAGCACAAAAAAATCGCAGTGTCAATTTTTCTCCAAAATATTTTTAACGTGCATCATGGCTGTCACAACGAATCCGCATGAGCACGGTTTTCCGATGTTATAATAAAAAAAGAATAGATTGTCTGTGGTATACAGGAGGCAATGTGAGCTCATTTACCGTGTGGCATTGGGGCGGAATTTTTCTCGCCTTCGCCGCCGTCTTTATCGCGATCTTTGCGACAGCGCAAAAATCATCCTTAGAAAACTTCAGTGTCGGTGGTCGCGCGTCCGGTCCGTGGCTGGTCGCCGGCGCGCTCGTCGGCACGATCGTCGGCGGCTCGGCCACCGTCGGTACCGCCCAAGGCGCCGTGAGTGCCGGTTTTTCCGCTTGGTGGTTTACTTTCGGCTCAACGCTCGGCTTTATTCTGTTGGGCAAAGTGTACGCCGGACCGTTGCGCGCAAGCGGCTTGAAAACCATCGCCGAATATATGGCGGCGCGCTACGGCAAAATGGCGGGTGTCGCGACTTCCATCGTGTCCGTTTTGGGAATTTTCTTTTCGCTCGTCGCAAGCGGCTTGGCCGGCATTCATTTCATGCAAATTTTATTTCCTGTTTCGGAACTGACGGGCACTTTGCTGCTGCTCGTCATTGTCGTGTTATATGTTTTGGCCGGCGGCATTCGCGGCACGGCGGTGTCCGGCATCGTCAAAACGGTGTTGCTCTACAGCACGTTGATCATCGCGGGCGTTTACGCTTGGCGCGGCTTGGCGCAACTTCCCGCGGCCACGGTGTGGCACGCCGACTGGCTTTGGCCGCAAGGGAGCAGCGGCTGGCGCATGTTCGCGACGAACTGTCTTTCCGTCATTATCGGCGTGGCCGTGACGCAATCGTATGCGCAGGCGCTGTACAGCGCGCGTGACGCCGAAACCGCGGCGCGCGGCAGTTACTTGGCGGCCGCGCTTTGCATGCCGGTCGGTTTGCCGCTGATTTTAATCGGCATTCATACGCATTTTATGACGCCGTCGATCAACGCCGTCACCGCATTGCCGATGTTCATGCGGATGCACTTGCCGGCGCTTTTGGCGGGGCTGGGAATCGGCGCGATTTTGCTTTCCATCATCGGCTCGATCGCCGGACTGTCGTTGGGCGCCGCCACTTCGATCGCCGTCGATATCTTCGAGTCGGGCTTCGGCGTAAAGGGACAAAAGCGGCTGCTTTTCATTTTGCAGGCAGCGCTGATTATGCTTGTGCTCGCCGCCTTCGCGGTTTCGTTATACCGCTACCATTCCCAGATTCTCTACTGGAATTTCCTTTCCTTTTCGCTGCGCGGCGCGGGCATTTTCTTACCCTTTCTACTCGCCATTTACGCCCAAGGACCGACCTCGGAAAAAAGCACGACGGCGAATATTCTTTTCTCCCCTCTGATCGCCGTGCTTTCCCTCGGCACCGATACCTTCGCGCTCAATCCTCTCTACGTGGGCATCGGCACGTCCGCCTGCTGGCTGCTCGTGGAAACGATTTGGCGGCGCATTGATCGTCACTAAGTTGCCGGATTTCATCACCGCAATGCTATAATAAAATCAATTCGAATTCGGTTTGTATGTTCAGAAACGGTTATTCATTATGAAAAAACACAATCTCCGCTGGTTCGCGCGCGTCAGTCTGCTCGCGGCCATTGCCGCCGTATTGATGCTGTGGCAATTTCCGCTGCCGTTGATGCCCGCTTTTTTAACGCTGGATATCAGCGATGTGCCCGTCGTCGTCGGCGCGCTTTTGTTCGGCTGGCCCGCCGGCGCCGCCATCGCCATCTTAAAAAATTTATTGCATCTGCCCGTGTCATCCACTTTCGGGATCGGTGAAATCGCCAACGCGACGTTGGCGCTCACTTATATTACCGTCGCAACGCTGCTGCGCCGTTGGGGATGGCTCGCGTATGTGGCGGCAATCGGCGCCATTGCCGCCGTCGCCGTATTTCTCAACTTTACGTTGCTGCTGCCGCTCTATCAGTCCGCGTTCGGTATTTCGACCGAGCAACTTTTAGCCATGTCGGCGCGCGCCGGTTCCCAACTCATCACCGTCTGGGATTTCATGTGGTGGGTGATCGTGCCTTTCAATCTCATCAAGGGCGGCTTGATCACGCTCCTTGCCTTACCGATTTACCGCCGCCTGCGTACGATGCCGCGGCAATAAAAAAGTCCTCGCTCAAGCGAGGACTTTTTTTATTTGTGTAAACCGTAGCGAATGATCAATCGGCTGATTTCGTATAAAAGCAAAATGGGAATGGCCAGCAGCGTTTGCGAAACCAGGTCGGTCGTCGGTGTAATAAGCGCCGCCGCGATAAACGCCAGCAAGATGACAAAGCGGCGTTGCGCTTTGAGCCATGCGGACGACACCACATCCATTTCAGCAAGCGCCAAAAGAACCAGCGGCAAATTAAACACGAATCCGAACGGCAGGATCAGCATCAACGCGAAATCCAAATAACTTTCCATGGAGATCAGCGGTTGCACAGTGCTGTCGCCGAAGGAAAGAAAAAAGTGCAGCCCCTGCGGCAAGACAACGCAAAAGCCGAACGCCGTTCCCGCTAAAAAAAGCAGCAACGAACCGGGAACCAACAACGCCAGAATCGCGTGTTCTTTTTGCGTAAACGCCGGCACCAAAAACGCCCAGAATTCATAAAACAACACCGGTGCGGCAAAGACAATACCCGCCACCATCGCCACTTTAACATAAATGAAAAACGCTTCCGCCGGTCGCAGATAATACAGTTGGCCCGCAGGCGCCGTGATGAACGCTACAATGAAATCGATGAAACAGCCGCTCACCGCCATGCCGACCACGGCCGCCAGAATGGCACGGATCAGCCGCCGTCGCAACTCCCCGAGATGATCGATCAGCGTCATCTCCTGCGGATCGGCGAAGCAGGCCGCTGGGGTTGCGCTTTTCATTCTTTCGGCGGTAACGACGAAGCGACGGTAACGTCTTTATGCGCTTCTGCGGTCGTTTCATTGCCGTTGATCGCGTCTTTAAATTCGTGCATGCTTTTGCCCATCGCTTTGCCGATTTCCGGCAGCTTACCCGGTCCGAACAACACCAGACCGATCACCAAAATTAAGATAAGTTCAGGAATGCCCAAGCCAAACACAGTAAACCCTCCTTTGATTTATGGTATTTAGTTTCCTTTTGAGGATACAGAGGCAATATCGTTTTACGGTGAAAAACTCTTTTAAAATTTGTAAAATTCAGTTTCAAAGAGCGATTTTCGTAATTTTGCGTGTTTTTATCGAAACCTAAACAAATTATAAATAAACCTCCTTTATAGTTACGTTTATCCATGGGCGAATCCATACAGGGTACTAAAGGAGGAATTACTATGTCTACAGAAGAAATGAGCGCAACGCCCGCGACAATGTCGCGCCGCGGCTTTTTGAAATTGGCCGCCGGCTCCGCATTGGGCGTGGCCATGCTCTCCATGCCGTCCTTTGCGTTGGCGCGCGAGCTGGAAGTGAAATCGCGTCAGCTGAAACCGGTCATGTACGATGCGATTCCGCAAAACGCCATCGCATGTGGCCAACAGGCGCCGCTGATCGAAGGTTGCTACCGTTCGATCCTGGGCTACGCGGAAAAAATTCATGATGCGGGATTGCGTCGCGAAGTCACCGACCTCATCCAAAATCCGTCGCTGCGTTTCTTGCAGGAATACAGCTCACCGGCGGCGCGTCATCGCATCTACATCCAGCTGACCAACCAGGGCTTAGTCGATGCCGCAAAAACCGACGAGGCGCATTTCTTCCCCGTCTCCGACGGCAAAATCCAGGAATTCCGTACGGCGCCGGGCAGCGGCTACGGCAGTCACCATCCGTACCCGGGCGGCTTGGCTACGCACGTCAACGCCAACATGCACATCACGGAAGCCGTCTGCAATACATACCGGGATGTTTTCATGTATAACGTCAATCGCGACATCGCATTCGGCGCGGAACTTCTGCACGATATCGCGAAACCGTTCGTTTTCGCCTGGCAGAAAAACGGCCGTTCACTGCAGGAATATACGATTGCGGGCACCGGCTCGCACCATATTTTCTCCATCGCGGAAATTATTTACCGTGGTTTCCCTGCGGATTTCGTCGTCGCCCAGGCTTGCGCACATGAAGCGCCGAACTCGGCGAAAGGTAATGAATCCGTCGCCGGCTGGCTGAAAGCCGCCGCAATGATCGCCGGTAAAGATCCCTTCGCGTACGGTTTGTTGAACAAAATCGGTGACGGCATTCGTGACCCGCACCGTCAGGAAGGCTACATCGTTCACTTGGGCGACCATGACTGGGTACTCTCTTCGCCGGCCGCGCAAAAGAGCGTGGCGATTCTGAAAGAAATCGCCAAACGCGATTACGGCATGAGCGCTGCCGATCTCGAAGGCGCGCGTTTCAACCACTTCCGCAACTATATCGGCTCGCAACTTTCCTACATGTTCCTCAACATGCTCGCCGCGGAACCAAACGGCGAAAAACTGATCGCGGCACAGGTTCACAAAGTCATTTTGAAATAAATCAAGAGCAGCGCGGTGCTTACACTCACTTGGTAGAGAACGGTAAATATGCTATAATATGTACCGTCAAGCGGGTGTAGTTCATCGGTAGAACGTCAGCTTCCCAAGCTGAATGTAGAGGGTTCGATTCCCTTCACCCGCTCCAACTTTATGTTGATTTCGATGACGTTCAAAGCTCCCGAGTCGGGAGCTTTTTTGTTGCGCAAACGCGCCATGTTTCTTTTACGGCCCCATGGAAGGCTTCCTTCCCGATACATTCGCGCCGTTCATCCGGCAGAGCGCGCCGTCAGTGGTATAATAACGGTAAGAATTATTTGTTTTAGTTGGCGCGTAAAGGATTCGGCAAAAGGCGGTACCATATTGACTACATTAAAATTTTTCAGTTGGCTGAAACAACCGCGCAAAACCATTTGGTGGCAACCCGCCAAAGGCGCACTGTTTGTTATCCTATATGTCATCGCGGTACTCGTCAGTACACGTTATCTTCCGACCAACCTGTTCCCGGATATTCCGTCGCGCACGATCGATGGTCTGTTGACCATTTTGGCGTCGAGCATGCTGGCGGTCACCACTTTTTCTCTTTCCATTATGGAGAATGCGTTTTCATCCGCGTCACGCGGCGCGACCCCGCGTTCCGTCGAACTCGTCATGGCGGACGACAGCACCCGACTCGCCATCGCCAGTTTCATTTCGACATTTATTTATGCCATTATCACAAAGATCGCCTTGGGAAGCGGTTCCTTCGCGCAAAACGGCCGCTTCCTCTTTTTCCTCAGTACGATTGTCGTCATCGCCTACCTGATTGTTGTACTGATCCGCTGGGTGCAGGTACTATCGACACTCGGACACTTGGGCGACACGATGGGTAAGGTATATGACAAAGCGGCAGAGACTATGCGCCGTTATCGCAGCCTTCCTAACCTCGGCGCCACATGGGTGCCGGCGAAAGACGCGCTGCCGGATGCGCATTTTATTTGCGCCGAGACGGGCGAGTTCGCGCAGATTCATTTGGACCTTTTACAGAAGTGGGCGGAAAAACATGACGCGCATGTTTTCATTCGCTTGAATCCGGGTGACTTTCTGTATCGCGGCGAACCGCTGGCGGATATTTACCTGAATGACGGTTCGGACGCGTTGACGGAAGAAGGTCTGTCGCTTTTACGCAGTTTCTTTATCGTTAAGCCGACGCGCAGTTATGAACAGGATCCTCGTTTCGGTTTTATCGTCTTAAAAGAAATCGCGCAACGCTCAATTTCCCCCTCGATGAACGATCCCGGTTCGGTGATAGCGGTGATGAATCTGATGGCGAAATTGCTGCTGGACGCTACCGCGCCGCGCGACAACGAGACCGTATACGATCGCATCGGCATGCAACCTCTGCAGGAAGAGGATTTCATCTATCGTTCCTTTGACGGCATCATTCGCGACAGCGCCCAAAATGCAGGTATATCCATGCAGGCGTTGCACATTATGTATGCGGTTTCGCGCCATGCTCCCGAGGAAACGATTCGCAACGCGGCGCGTATTCAGGCGCGCTTGATTTTGGAACACGCGCGCCGAACATTCAGCGTCCGTCAGGATTTGTTTCGCGTGGAAAGCGCCTATGTCCAATATTTTCCGGATGATACGCCGATCGAAGCCTCCGCGTATTTTCCCGATGACGAAGCGGCGGAACGTCAAAAATCATTGGCGGATGCCGACCTGACGGCTCTTTTTGCAGAGCTGCGTGACGAAAACGATCAACAGTAAAGTAAAATAAAGGAACTGATATGAACCGAACTTCTTCTCACTTACCTTGGTGGCGTCGCTACGGCGGCTGGTTGCTGCTTGGCGCCGCGTTTATCTACATGTTCGCTCTGAACAACTGGACGCCCTGGCACCGCGATGATTATGAGTACGCGCTGATTTGGCAAACGCTGGTGCCGATTGAAAGCTTTCATGACGTCATGACGTCTCTCGCGCGTCACTACCAAATGCACGGCGGACGCATGGTCGCTTTTTTTGTGTTGGATAATTTTTTGCGCTGGCCCAAGGTTTGGTTCAATATCGCCAACGCGCTTTGCTTCATTTTAATGGCGCTCGGTCTCAGCTGGCACAGCGCGGGACGTATTGAAAAATCACCCGCGCCGGTGCGCATCGCCGCCGTACTGCTCGCGCTTTGGTATACGCTGCCGCACTTCGGTGAGGTGGCGGTGTGGATGTGCGGCTCGACCGTATATCTGTGGACGATGACCATCATGGTATGGTTTCTTTTACCGTACCATTTTTCTCTGCGTCCGACACGAACGCTTGCCGACAGTTATTTAGCGGCAGGCGCTATGTTTTTGCTAGGCATTCTCGCCGGTTGGGGCGAAGAAAACGCTTCGCTCGCGACCATCGTCGCGGCGACCGCGGTGACGCTGTACAGTTGGCATAAAGGTCAGCGGTATCGCTGGCAGATCGCCGGTGTCGTCGGGAGCGTACTCGGTTTCATCGCGCTGGTCGCCGCGCCCGGTAATTTTGTCCGCGTGGCGGAGGTGTCCGCTTCCATCGGTCGAAGGATCGGCAATCAGTTCGCGGGAAACGGTGAAATGATGCTCTATATTTTGCCGCTGATTTTCATGTGGATGTTAGCCTATCGACAAATCGCGATATCTCGTTACGGGCGTAATGCGACAGCGCCATCCGGATCGAAACGTCCGCTGTATATCGCCGGCGCTCTCGCTGCGGTACTCGCGGTGTCATATGCCACCGACGGTTTTGTCGGGCGTTGGTTTGGCGACGGCTTAATCGCAATCGCTCACGCGCTCGGTTTGCTCAAGCCGAAAACGGTGCGCCTTCTGCAAAATCTCGGTTCCGGCGTCGAGGAGATGGGTCTTTATCTCTTACTTATTTGGCTCGTGTATCGTCTTTTGCGCCAACGCCTCATGCTCACACCGGCGGTAACGAAAACGGCCGGCTGGCGGCTGACATTTCGCACGCTTTGGAATCAATATCCCCCCGTGCGCTTTTTATTGATTACCGCAGCGCTTGCCGCCGTCAGCAATCTCGCGATGCTCGGCGCGCCGACTTTTCCCGCTCGTGCATCGATGTTCGCCGTGCTGTGCCTGATCGCCGGCACGGTCGGTTTGTATGACGTGCCCGTGGTTCGCCGCGCCTTCGCGCGGGAGCAACGTTTCGTTGTCGGTATCGTTTTGTTGATTACGCTGCCGTTTTTGCTCGGCACATTGTATTTCACCGTGAGAATTTACGAAATCGATCAGGCGCGCATGGCCTATATCCGCGACGCGCGAGCGCAAGGCTATACCTCCGTCGAGCTCGAGGCGCTTCCCTTTACGCAGCGCATGCTGCGCCATATCTTCTATGTGGAACTCGATAACGGCGTTTCCCAATACGGTTTGAAACGCTACTACGGTTTGGATGCGTTGACGATCCGTAAACAAATCCGTGAATAAAAAGAAACATATACCATGCTATAATTGAGAAAATGGCTTTTTGTTGTGAAAGGAGTGAGCTCATGTTCCTTACATTTCGTAAATATACCGCGGCGGTTCTTGCCGCATGTTTTTTAACGATGCCGCTGGCGGCGCCGGTGGAAGCCTCGTGGGGCGGTATCGGCGTCTCCGTACTTAAAGGTGCGGTGCAAATGGGCGTGATTCGCGAACAGTTGCGCGAACTTGACGAAAACGGGCAGGAAGAAGTGCTCGCCAACGCCAAAGAACAAAGCGGTTACTATGATAATGCCGCCTATCAGGAACGCGCCAAACGCATTTTGGATTCCCTTGTGAAAAGCGGCGTCCCCAAGCGCAAATATGTGATTTTTGTGAACCCTTCCGATGATATCAACGCGTATTGTACGCTTGCTGCCGTGCTTTCCGTCAACAAAGGCACATTGGACGTGCTTGACGATCAGCAATTGGCGTTTGTGCTCGCTCATGAAGTCAGTCACGGCGAACATCGCGACATCGTCAATGGCGTAACCAAAAAGCTCAGTCTTGCCGTCGCCGGCTCCGCCGTTCTTTCCGGCGGTGATTCGTCCGCCGTGCAAACGCTGCTGATGAATTTAGGACTGAATTATATTAACAACGAAGTATTCACGATGGGTCAGGAAAAAGCTGCGGATGACCTCGGTTTTACCATCCTGGAAAAAACGGACTACAATCTCGGCGGCGCGCCGGCCGCGATGCACGCCTTATTGAAAGAATACGGCTCCGGTTTCAAGGACGGCATCGCGCGCGTTATTGCGCCGAACTCGCATCCGCGTAACGAATCGCGCGTCACGGAAGCGGTCAACCGTATGCAGGCGTATTCCGGCAACCGCGTCACCGTCAAAGGCGCCGATGTTATCGTCAACGACAAGACCGTATTGACACCGGTCAAAGTCGGAAATTATGATGCCGAAACGCGCGCGTACTATGTCGCGGGTCGTCTGGCGCGCCTTGTCCGTGATCATAAAATGCAACCGGCGCGATTAGACGGCGGTGCGATTTATGTAGGCGGCCAATCACTGTACACCCTTTCCTCCGGTGAAGACGGCCACGCGATTGTCAATCGTTTGAACGCAGCCCTTACCCCCGAAGCGAAAGCCAAAGAAGTAAAAACGGATACATCTTCCAAAAAAATAAAACAGACAGCGAAAACCAAACCGGCGCAAGACGTCAAAAAGGCCGCGCCGAAAAAAGCTTCGGAAGGCAACATTAAAGATCGCGTCAACGCGATTCTCGGTCGCAAAAACTGATCACAAAAAAAGCGCTTACCGCGGTAAGCGCTTTTTGTTTGCTCTCATTCGTCTTCCGTCCATTTTTTTACCGTCGCTTGCAACGCGCCGCGAAGTACCAAGCCGTTGCCTGCATTACTTTTCTGCGCCTGCGTTTCACGCAGCGCGAATTCAATAAATCGCGCCGCCGTCTTCACCGCCTGCGCGAGCGATTCACCGCGCAGCAACGCCGCGAGCAGTACCGCATTGAAATAATCGCCGCTGCCGCTGAAATTCGGCGCCAGACGCGCAAAATCGACAGCGCCCGCGTGACCGTCCGCCGACCGATAATAAATGGTTCCGACGTTCGCGTCAGGATTTCCCGCGCCCGTGATCACGCAAGCGCGCGTCCCCAACGCGCATAAGCGTTCGAGCCATTGCGGCGCGACGCTTTGCTCACACGCGGGATCTTCCCCCAAAAGCAACGCCGCTTCCGTCCAGTTCGGCGTAATGATATCCGCCACCGGCAAAAGAGTGCGCATTTCCGTGACAAGTTCCTGCGGCAATGTGGGATACAAGGTGCCGTTATCCCCCATTACGGGATCCACCAGAATAAACGAACCTTGCGCGCGCCATTTCGGTAACGCTTGTCGCAGCAACGCAAATTGTTCCAAACTGCCGAGGCTGTCGATAAAACCGGTCGCCACCGCGGCAAACGTGAATCCCTGTTTGTCCCACAGCGGCAAAGTCCGCCGCAGATGCTCCGTCAGCGGAAAATAGTCATAGTCTCCATACTCGAAACTGTGGCTCATTACCGCCGTCAGCAATCCCGACACGGGATAACCGAGCGCGCGCAAAATCGGCTCCAGCACGTTCATATTCGACGCGCCGTGCTCGATGTAGTCATTGATTAAAAGAACGGGCCATGGCGTCATTTTTCTTCCTTCGCATTCGCGTTGAGCGCGTCCAACGTCAGCGTAAAGCTCGGCGCAAATGTCGCGAGAAAATCATGCACTTCCGGTACGGGCGACTCTTCCAATTTTTTACGAATCGTCGCGTACGCTTCATCGAACTCCGGATTGCCCGCGGTGCGTTCCTCGACGCATTTCAAATAGGCGCTGAGTGTATCCGCCGCTTTCGCCAATTCCCACAGGGGATCTTCTTCCGGCATCAAAATATACGCCCGATACGCGTCGCGCAGGTCAGCGGGCAATGTGGCAAATAATTTTTCCACGGCCGCCTGCTCGATCGTGCCGTACATCGCGCGAATATCCTCATTAAAATATTTGACCGGCGTCGGCATATCGCCGGTGAACACTTCGCTGACATCATGGTACATGGCGAGAACGGCCGCCCGTTCCGGATCGACGTGGCCGCCGTACCGCGCATTGCGAAGTACCGCCAACATATGCGCGATCATCGACGTCTGCAAACTGTGCTCCTGAATATTTTCCGCCATCGTATTTTTCATCAAGCCCCAACGCTTGATGAATTTCATGCGCGCCAAATACGCAAAAAAGTGACTGTGCAATTTATTTCTCCCACAATGACGGCGTCAAATACGCCACCAACTTTGATTTTTTGCCGCGGCGCAAATCGATGACCGCGATACTGCTTTGCTTGAAGGAAAGACTGACTCCGGTCAGTCCGTACAACCACGCTTCCAAAAACGGCTGGTGGCTGACGAAGAAAATATGCTCGGGACCGCCGGAGGCCGTCAGATTGATCAGATGATTATCAAGCGGCTCCCAATTGTCACGCGCCAACGCGTACAACGTCCCGCTCGTCACATCGGCATCCGCGCGACCTTCTCGCAAAGTTCGCGCCAGGATCTCACCGGTTTGTTGCGTACGCACCAGCGGGCTCAAATAAATTCCGACCGCCTGATCCGGCAACATTTCCTTCAGGTGACGGCCCATCTTTTCCGTTTCCGCGATGCCGGTATCCGTCAGCGGACGATGAAAATTATCCAACGTCGCCCGTTCTTTGACGGCATGACCATGGCGCATCAAGTACAACCGCATGGCTACTCCTCTCCCCGATGCGCGGCATGGTTGAGACCCTGCTCAAGCAAATGCACCACGTGCGCGTCATCCAAAAAATAGCAGGCATTTTTGCCTATTTTACGAAAATCCACCAAGTGCGCCTGGCGAAGAATGCGCAGCTGGTGACTGACCGCGGACGCTTCCATATCAATCGCTTCCGCCAAATCGTTCACGCAACATTCACCTTGCCAAAGCACACGCAAAATTTTCAGCCGCGTGGGCTCGCCGAGCACTTTAAAAATATCCGCCAACCGCAATAGCAGGCGGCGTTTCTCTTCCGTATCCAACGTGCCCGCCAACCAAGCCGCGGCCTCGTGCGACAATGCGTCTGTACTTG
This sequence comes from uncultured Veillonellaceae bacterium, assembly GCA_900556745.1. Lineage (GTDB taxonomy): Bacteria > Bacillota > Negativicutes > Veillonellales > Negativicoccaceae > Negativicoccus. Next base: position 825 of record USPU01000004.1, on the reverse strand, counting down.
TATTCACTTTCACGCTTTCTTTGCTCCTTCTGTTGTCGGCGTAATCTCGACGGTCGCCGGCGCCGCGCTCGTCTGATACCAGCCGGAAAGCGGATGTCCGTCCACATACACTTCCGTGATCACGCCGTGTCCGTCCGCCAACTTAAACTCCGCGATGATTTGGTGCCGCGGCATGGAAATCGGTTCGCCGGCGGCTTTATGTCGGGCGATTTCCGCGCGCATATCCGCCGTTTCCGGCGACGGTTCCGCGCGCGCTAGCTCCGCTTCTTTTTGTTCCACCTGTTCCGGTGTCAAAGGATCAAGCGCCATGAATTCATCCCACGGCAGATCCTGTAATTGGTAACCGGGTAAATAGAAACGCATAAACGGAATGGGGAAAGATACCACGCCATTGTCCACGCCCCAAGCAATCGTTTTAATATAGTCGCCTTGCACCGGTTTCTTCAGATCCGCGCCTTTCACCATCAACATGCCGTTTTTATCGTGCGCCACGGCGACGTAAATCGTTTCCTGATCCTCCGGCAAATTTTCACCGAGCCATTTGGCTTGGCTCAACGGTTCCGCCACAAAGGGATCCATATTTTCTCGTAAAGAAATATGGACATAATCATCCCGCGGTCCGGCGATAATCGCGGGCGATTGGTACGTAGTCCCGCTGTTCAATACTTCTTCAAATTGACTGCGCTCGCTGAAGATGACCCCCAATTGCACCAGCGCGAGGACGAGAAACGCGAGCAGGTATTTCCATTTAGTCGCCATTTATTTATCCTCCTCTTGCGTATCGCTGTGCCAGGTCGGTCGCGGCGGTAATGACGGCATTTGCGG
>USPU01000003.1 GCA_900556745.1 uncultured Veillonellaceae bacterium | reverse complement strand
CCTTTCGGATATTCAACGAGCTTTGCCAGCGTCTCCCCGTTCTTTTTGACAATGCGTACACGGGATGCCAGCTTAGTCGGATCGTCCGCTTTGATTTGTTCGATTTCCGCCGAACGTTCCACTTTGATTTTTTTCATCACGTCGCGAATGGCGGTATCTTCGATCCCTTGCGGCGTGAAATGTTCGATGCCCACTTCACCGTAAACTAACGCGCAAGCCAGGCAGTATTGAATACTGAATTTGCAACCGTACGGTGTTTGCGGCGTCGCATTATTGATCAAGCTGTCCGTAATATCATTGACTTCCACGGTAATTTCCCTCATCTCTGCCAAATCGCATTCCTCGCGCAAGCTAATGCCCGCGAAAACAGCGGCGTGCGCGTGCTTACAGCAGGCATACGGTTTGAACGAATTCTCGTCAATTTTGAATGTGCCGTTGCCGAGGCCGTCGGTCAATTTACTCCAATGCGGATCGGGGGAAAGCGCTCTGCAAAATCCCTTTTCGCCTTCCAAAATATGCGTGGCGCCGGTAAAACCGCGGGCGGAAATGTAGGCGGATAAAACGCCCGCGTAAGAGGCTTTGCCCGCGTGAATCGGTTTGCTCATCGCGGCTTCCGCCACAAACTCCCAAAGTCCCGCCGCCTGCGTGCCGGCGGTGCCGAGGTTATACAACATTTGTCGGTCATTCAAGCCGAGCGCACGGCCGGCCGCGGCCGCCGCGCCGAAAATTCCCGCGGTGCCCGTCGTATGCCAGAAATGGTACGATTCCGGAATGATCGTTTCCCCGACGCGGGCGCCGACTTCGTAGCCCGCCACTACCGCGGTAATGAGATCCCGACCGCTTTTGTGCTCGGCTTCCGTCACCGCCAACGCAGGCGGCACGACGACCGTCGCCAAGTGAATAATGGAGGCGTTATGCAGATCGCCGAAGTCGAGCGAGTGTGAGGCCGCTCCGTTTAAGAGGGTCGCGTCCCAGGCGGCGGTGCGCAACAACGGAGAAGTCAGCACCGTCGCCTGATCCGCGCCGGTATTTTGCCCCAAGATCGAGCGTAAAATTTGAATCGGCGTTTCCTGCGAGCCGCGAATGCAAACGCCCGCCCAGTCTAAGATGCATTTTTTCGCATTCTGCACAGTCTCTTCCGCCAAGTCTTTATATTGTAACCTGGCCGCATAGCCTGCAAGCTGTTTGGTCAAGTCCATACGGATCCCTCCTTAAAATGCCGGATGATCCTGATGATATTCACCGAATTCTTCGCGCAAAACGCCACAGATTTCACCGAGCGTCGCATACGTTTTAACCGCTTCAATCAGACACGGCATAATATTTTCTTCGCTGCGCGCGACTTTACGAACATTGGCGAGCGCTTTTTCGACAGCGGCGTTGTCGCGGGTTTCTTTCAATTTTTTCAGTTTGGCCATTTGCCGATCGCCGACGGCCGGATCGACTTGCAACAGTTGCGTGTGATGTTCTTCATCTTCTATGACATATTTATTAACGCCAATGACAGTGCGTTTGCCGCTTTCAATTTCCTGCTCATATTCAAATGCGTGGGTTGCCATTTCCTGCTGCATGTAACCCTGTTCAATCGCCGCGACCGCGCCGCCCATTTCATCGATCTTATGAATGTATTCGCGAGCTTCGCGTTCAATTTGGTCCGTCAAGGTTTCCACATAGTACGAGCCGCCCAGCGGATCGATGGTATCGGCAATGCCGCTTTCAAAAGCGAGCAGCTGCTGTGTACGCAGCGCAAGCGTTGCCGACGCGCGCGTCGGAATCGATTCCGCTTCGTCTTTAGCGCACAAAGCGAGCGATTGCGTACCGACCAAAATGGCGGACATGGCCTGCCAGGCAACGCGGATGATATTGTCGTCATCCTGCTGCGCGGTCAATACGGAGCCGGCGGTATGGACATGGAAACGCAACGCCAGCGTAAACGCGTGCGCGAGATCCACCGGCCCGTGACCGCCGCCGGCCAATGCGTGTTCAACATATGCTTCCAACAAGGGTCGGTAAGCCGGATGCTCGCAGTGCGTGATAATTTCGCGCGCCCGTTCAATCGGTCCCATGCCTCGGGTATCGGCTACGCCCTGCTCGGTGATGAAGATCTGGCTGTCGTGCTCCGTGTGATCGACGTGGCTTACCATCGGCACGACTTTGGAAATCGCGCCTGCGCGATCGTGCCCGAACAGGAAGCGGAAAACTTTTCGAATGAAGTCTACTATACGGCGCTGGATGTGCCCGATCTCTATGTGCAAAAAAGCATCGTCATCGTGCGAGACCGACCGCTCACCAAAGTGGCGCAAAACTTTTTACAATTTCACAATCTGACGCTCGCCGAGCCAAAAAAAAAGAACTGCCGCAACGGCAGTTCTTTTTTTATAATAATTTATTTTTTCAAGTGCGCGAAGATATCTTGACCGCCATAAAGCGACAAGCCTTCCAGTTCTTCTTCAATGCGCAACAGTTGGTTATACTTCGCGACGCGATCAATCCGCGCGGGCGCGCCGGTTTTGATTTGGCCGGCGTTGACCGCGACGGCGAGATCGGCAATCAACGAATCGTCCGTTTCACCCGAACGGTGCGAAATCACCGTCGTGTATGCGGCGCGTTTGGCCATTTGGATGCATTCCATGGTTTCCGTAAGCGTACCGATCTGATTGACTTTGATCAAGATCGAGTTGGCGATGCCTTCCTGAATGCCTTTTTCCAAACGAGCGCTGTTGGTGACGAAAAGATCGTCGCCGACGAGCTGAATTTTTTGGCCCAGTTTCTGCGTGAGATGTTTCCAGCCGACGTAATCCTCCTGGTCCATGCCGTCTTCGATCGATACGATCGGGTATTGGCGAACGAGGTCCGCGTAGTATTCAACGAGTTCTTCGGCGGAACGTTTCACGCCTTCGCCGACGAAATCGTAAACGCCGTCTTTGTAAAATTCCGAAGCGGCTGCGTCGAGCGCGAGCACGATATCTTCGCCCGGGCGGAAGCCGGCGCGTTCGACAGCGGTCAAAATCAGCTGGATCGCCGCTTCGTTCGACGCCAGATTCGGCGCGAAGCCGCCCTCATCCCCGACCGCGGTAACGAGTCCCTGTTCTTTCAGAACGACTTTCAACGTATGGTAAATATCGGCGCCCATGCGCAAGCCTTCGGCGAAAGATTCCGCGCCGACCGGCATAATCATGAATTCCTGAATATCGACGTTGTTATCCGCGTGCATGCCGCCGTTCAAAATATTCATCATCGGTACGGGCATTTCGCAGGCGTTGATGCCGCCGAGATAACGGTAGAGCGGCAAATGGCAAGCCGCCGCGCCCGCGCGGGCCACCGCCATGGAAACGCCCAGGGTCGCGTTCGCGCCGAGTTCGCTTTTATTATCCGTACCGTCTAAACCGCACATGATCGAATCAATCAAAACCTGTTCGGTCACCGGCAAGCCGATTAATTCCGGCGCGATGCGTTCATTAACATGTTCGACCGCTTTTTGCACGCCTTTGCCTTGGTAACGGCTCTTATCGCCATCGCGCAATTCCAGCGCTTCAAACACGCCGGTAGACGCGCCGGACGGAACGGACGCGCGCCCGCGGGTACCGTCATCGAGCAATACATCCACTTCCACTGTCGGATTGCCGCGCGAATCCAAAATTTCTCTGCCGTGAATATCTACAATCATCATAGGTCCTCCTAGTCCAATAGTGACCGGCCTGTCATTTCGGCTGGCACGGATATTCCCATTAATGTTAAAAGCGTCGGCGCCAAGTCGGCCAAGATGCCGTCATGGAGCGCTTTATTTTTATTCTTTTCGCTCAGCAATACGAGCGGTACGGGGTTCGTCGTATGCGCGGTGTTCGGGCCTTGCGTAGCCTCGTCCCACATGCGTTCCGCGTTCCCGTGGTCAGCGGTAATCAGCATTTCACCGCCCTGCGATTTCACTTCTTCCCAGAGCGCCGCCACACATTTGTCCACGGTGCGTACGGCTACCTGCGCCGCCGCCAGCACGCCGGTATGACCGACCATATCCGCATTGGCGAAATTCAAAATGATCGCATCGTACGTACGCGCGCGCAATGCTTCCAGTAATTTTTCCGTCACGATATACGCGCTCATTTCCGGCTGCAGATCATATGTCGCCACTTTCGGCGACGGCACTAAAATACGATCTTCGCCCGGAAACGGTTCTTCGCGACCGCCGTTGAAGAAATACGTCACATGCGCGTATTTTTCCGTTTCGGCGATGCGCAACTGGCGTAAGCCCGCTTTGCTCACCAATTCGCCAAAAGTATTTTGCGGCTGCTCCTTGCGATAAATCACGGGTGTATGGAAGGACGCTTCGTACGGCGTCATCGTGATGAGTTCCAAGGCCGGCACCCGCGGTCGCTCAAAACCCGCGAATTCGGTTTCGGCGAGCGCCGCCGTCAATTGCCGCGCCCGATCGGGACGGAAATTGATGAAAATGCCGCCATCTTTCGGCTGCATGGTAACCGCTTCACCGATCCGTGTCGGCAACACGAATTCATCCGTTTCGCCGCGTTCGTACGCGCGCTGCAAACCTTCCGCCGCCGTCGGCGCGATCGTTCCTACGCCCGCGGTCACCAAATCATACGCGAGACGCGTGCGTTCATACCGTTTGTCTCGATCCATCGCGTAGTAACGGCCGCACAATGTGGCGATGCGTCCGCAACCGATTTTTTGCATTTCTTCTTCCACATGCGCAAGCGACGGTCCCGCACATTTCGGCGGCACATCACGTCCGTCTAAAAACGCATGCACGTACACCTCTTTAATACCATGCTCGTGCGCCGCTTTGACGCACGCCAACAAATGCTCTTCGTGGCTGTGCACGCCGCCCGGTGAAACGAGGCCGAGAAGGTGGAGCGCACCTCCCCTTGCGGCGACTTTTTCGAGCAGTTCGACAAGCACCGGTTTCCGGAAAAATTCGCCCGAGGCGATATCGCGATGAATCCGCGTCAAATCCTGAAAGATGATCCGGCCTGCGCCGATATTTAAATGACCGACTTCGGAATTACCGATTTGCCCCGCCGGCAATCCCACTTTTTCACCTGAAGTGGTGAGCGTCGCGTGCGGATATTCTTTCCACCACTGCGGAAAATGAGTAATGCCCGACGTTTGAATCGCGTCATACGGATCGCCGGGTTTACCGATGCCCCATCCGTCCATAATAACCAGCATCACCGGTCCGCGGTCGGAAGATACTCCCTCATTTTTCATAATTAACCACCGCGGCGAAATCATCGGCCTTGAGGGATGCGCCGCCGACCAAGGCCCCGTCAATGTGCGGCGCCGCCATCAGCGCGCTGATGTTGTCCGGTTTGACGCTGCCGCCGTAAAGAATGCGCACCGCTTCCGCCGCATCGTGGCCGGCGATGGTCTCAATCGTGACGCGAATAAGACGGCAGACTTCATTCGCCTGCTCAACCGTCGCCGTTTTGCCCGTGCCGATCGCCCAGATCGGTTCGTACGCCATGACAAGCGTCGCCACTTCCTCCGCGGACAGATTAATCAACGCCGCTTTGACCTGGCTTTCAATATGACCGCGCCATTCGTCCTCTTCCCGCTGCCGAAGCGTTTCACCGACGCAAATAATCGGCGTTAAGCCGTGATCGAGCGCCGCTTTCGCTTTTTTATTGACGCGGGGATCCGTCTCACTGAACAGTTGACGACGTTCCGAATGGCCCAAAATGACATATTCACAGCCGACCGATGTCAACATGGTCGGGGATATTTCACCGGTAAACGCTCCCGATTCTTCCCAGTACATGTTTTGCGCGCCGAGTTTAAGCGGGGTGTCCGCAATTCGTTCGCCGACCGCGGCCAGCGAAATAAACGGCGGGCACAAAATGACTTCCGCCCGTGTCGCAAGTTCTTTGCCGACGAGTTCCTCCGTAAGTTCACAAGCCCGGGACAGATCCGTATTCATTTTCCAGTTTCCCGCAATAATAGGTTTACGCATCGATGCCCTCCTTTTTCTGCGCGAGGCAGGCAATACCCGGCAGAGGTTTACCTTCCAAGTATTCCAAGGAAGCGCCGCCACCGGTCGAAATATGAGAAATTTGATCCGCCACGCCGCTTTGGTTGACAGCTGCTACACTGTCGCCGCCGCCGACGATCGAATAGGCGTTGCTTTGCGCGACCGCGCGGGCAAGCGCCTGCGTTCCTTTGGCAAAGGCCGGGAACTCAAACACGCCCAGCGGACCGTTCCAAACGATAGTCGCCGCATCACGAATCGCCGCTTCATACGCCACCACCGTGTCCGGTCCCGCATCCAAAATCATCTGATCGCCGGGTACATCCGCGACCGGCACGATCGTCGGAGTCGCCGCCGCGGAAAATTCCGGAGCGACTACCACGTCCGTCGGCAACAGCAGTTTGGTTTGATGTTGCGCCGCCGCTTTGATAACCGCCTGCGCCACATCGAGTTTATCTTTTTCAACGAGTGACGTGCCGATTTCGTATCCTTGCGCCAACAGGAATGTATTGGCCATGCCGCCGCCGATAATGACGGTATCCGCCAATTCCACAAAACGTTGAATCACGCCAATTTTATCCGACACTTTCGCGCCGCCGATAATCGCCACGAACGGACGTTTCGGATTCTTGGCCGCTTTGTCGAGGTGTTCGATTTCTTCGTGGAGCAGTAAGCCCGCCGCCATCGGCAAATATTCGCTCACGCCGACCACGGACGCGTGCGCCCGATGCGATACGCCGAAAGCGTCATTGACCGCGAGATCCGCCAGCTCCGCCAATTGTTTGGCAAAGGCAGGATCATTTTTCGTTTCTTCTGCATGAAAGCGTACATTTTCGAGCAGCAACACTTCGCCCGCGGCAAGTTGCGCCGCTTTTTGCTTGGCTTCTTCGCCCACGCAGTCCGCGGCAAATTGCACCGGGGTCCCCAAAAGCTCAGACAAATGCGCCACTACCGCTTGCAGCGAAAGCGCCGCTACCGCTTTGCCTTTCGGGCGTCCCAAATGCGCCGCCAAAATGACGGCCGCACCATGCTCGCGCAGCCATTGAACGGTCGGCACCGCAGCGCGCAAGCGCGTAGCATCCGTAATTGTGCCGTCATCAGCGAGCGGTACGTTAAAGTCTACACGCACGTAAACTTTTTTGCCCGCCACATCAAGATCCGTCACTTGTAATACCGGCATATTGCCTCCTTAGTAAAAGAAGGCCGCAAAATGCGGCCTTTACCATTATAAACCTTGCTTACCGATGTAGGATACGAGATCCACCAAGCGGTTGGAATAGCCCCATTCGTTGTCATACCAGGAAACCACTTTCACCATGTTTCCGTCGATGACCGAGGTCAAGAGACTGTCGACTGTCGAGCTGTTCGGGCAACCGTTGTAGTCGCTGGAAACAAGCGGTTTTTCCGAGTAACCGAGGATGCCTTTGAGTTCGCCTTCCGCCGCTTTTTTCAGCGCCGCGTTGACTTCTTCGACTGTCGTGTTTTTTTCGACTTCGCAGGTCAAATCGGTAATCGATACATTCGGTACCGGTACACGCATAGCGAAGCCGTTCAATTTGCCTTTGAGTTCCGGAATCACGAGAGCGATCGCTTTCGCCGCGCCGGTGCTCGTCGGGATGATGTTCTGCGCGGCCGCGCGGGCGCGACGCATATCTTTATGCGGCAAGTCCAGCAAACGCTGGTCGTTCGTGTACGCATGCACTGTGGTCATGAGACCTTTTTTGATCCCGAAGGTATCATGCAATACTTTCGTAAACGGAGCGAGGCAGTTCGTCGTGCAAGACGCGTTGGAAATGACATGATGCTTAGCGGCATCATATTTATCCTGGTTAACGCCCATGACAATCGTAATGTCTTCGTTTTTCGCCGGCGCGGAAATCACGACTTTTTTCACTGTTTCATGCAAATGTTTTTTCGCATCTTCCGCATTGGTAAAGCGACCGGTGGATTCAATGACTACTTCGGCGCCGTTTGTACCCCAGGGAATCTTCGCCGGATCCAGTTCCTGAGTGACTTCGATTTCTTTCCCGTCAATGACAAGCGCGGAGCCTTTGATTTCAATTTTCGCATCGATTTCGCCATGCACGGAATCGTACTGCAGTAAATGCGCCAATGCTTCGATGTTGCCCGGATCGTTGATCGCGACGATTTCCACTTCCGGGTTGTTCATCGCTACGCGAAATACGTTTCTGCCGATTCGTCCAAATCCGTTAATCCCGACTTTTGTTGACATGAGTTTGCCTCCTCTGGCTGTTCACTATTTGATAAATTGCCTGTGCGGCGCCTTCGTCCGTGACCAAACGGCCATGTACTCCGGCCCGCGCCATCGCCAAAATCGCGGCCGCTTTTTGCGACCCGCCGGCGACCAAAACTACATCCGGCACGCTTCCGAGCTCCTCTAACGTCAGCCCGACATTGTGCCGGCAATACACAATTTCACCATCGGCTCGCGCATAATACCCGAGCGTTTCACCAACCGCGCCGCCGGTCATCAGCGTCGCGCGTTCCGCCGGCGGAATTTGACGCAAATCCGCCATGCGTGCCGCATCACCGATGCCCATGATCAAAAGATCCGCACGATGAATCAGTGCTTCCACTTCCCGCAAGCTTTTATCCTCGCGCCGCAGGATGTCAATCAATTCCGGAGAAAATCCGTCCGGCACGTGCAGCATGCGATAGGTTCCGCGCGTTTTCCGCGCCACCATCGCCGCAATCGTGTTGGCCTGCGTTTCGAGCGTTTCGCCGAAACCGCCGCGCGCCGGCACGACGGTTACTTTTGCCGTGCTCTCCGGTAACGCTTTGGCCACCAAGGATAATGTCGTACCGCCGGAAACGGCGACCACCAAATCATCCGCTAAATAGCGGGCCACCAACAGCGCGCCTTCCTGCGCCAGATTGCGTTGCACGGTGCGATCCCTTGACGAATCGCCGCGCACAATCCGTACTTCTTTCATCGCCAAAATTTCCACCAGTTCACGCTCCAGTCGCTTGACTGATTGGCGCGTACGGAAATAGGCGGCTAAATCGACCAGCAGCTGTTCACCGCGTCGAGTCATGGAAATACCGGCAGGAGTGACGGTCACTAAGCCGTTCGCCTCGAGCTCGGCGGCAAGATTGCGCACCACCCGCTCGGTAAAGCCTGTCGCATCCGCAATGGCGCGGCGTCCGATCGGTGCTTGCAACGAGACTTCTTTGAGAACGGCGTACCGGCGTTCCGCTTCGGCAAAAAGTTCCGGAACCAAACTCACCAATACGTCTTCTTTCGTCGCAATCACCTCGCTTGCCCGCGGGACATTTTTTGTCCAGCTGCGGTAAAAAAATATTCCCGCATTCATTGTAGCAAAAGAAATCTCAAGACGCAACGGCGAACCGAAGCGCTCTCCCTTTTCCCGATATTTTCCGGAATCCCAAAGCCGATTACGAAAATACCGATTCGTTTGTTATACTTACATCGGAAAATGCAAAGGAGCGATACGATGATTACTGTCAATGCCACATTGCCTGCCGAAGCACGTAAGCTGCGGGAGGATGTTTTTATTCATGAGCAGGGCTTTCAGAACGAGTTCGATGAAACCGACCAATGCGCCCGCCATGTGATCTGTCGGGAAAATGATCGCGCGGTGGGCACCTGTCGTTTTTTTCCGGCGGAAGAGGCCGGCACCTACTACATCGGTCGGATGGCCGTCGCCAAAGACCATCGCCATCAACAGTTAGGCACCCTGATTTTGGAAGCTGCGGAGAACGCTATCAAAAAACTGGGCGGCACAAAAATCATGCTTTCCGCGCAAGTGCGCGCCCAAAACTTTTATTTGCGCAACGGTTATACCGGCGATCTCGAAGAAGTTCATATGGACGAAGGGGAGCCGCATCGTTGGCTGTATAAAGAGATATGACGTGTGAAAATTTTTATTTCACTATGCGTAATTCGCAATCTTATTGTTGTATTTTCATTGAACGCATGATATTTTTAGCTCATAATTTAGTTCATAATTAAGTTATAAATAGAAAACATTCATTATAAGGGGGAAATGGTATGAAAACGAAACTGACCGAGCTGCTCGGTATCCGATACCCGATTATTCAGGGTGCCATGGCCTGGATCTCCGAATCGACTCTGGTAAGCGCTGTTGCGAATGCCGGCGCCACCGGCGTGATTGCGACCGGCGGTCGTTCGTCGGAATGGATTCACGAACAGATTCGTAAAACGAAGGAATTAACCGGTCATCCCTTCGGCGTGAATTTGATGTTGCAGGCGCCGAATAAAGATGAAGTGCTCGAAATTATTTGCGAAGAAAAAGTTGCTTTCGCGACCATCGGCGCGGGCAATCCGGTGCCTTACTTTGAACCGTTGCATCGTGCCGGCGTTAAAGCGATCCCGGTCGTGCCGAACGTCAAACTCGCTAAACGCGTGCAGGAAAAAGGCGCCGACGCTTTGGTCATCGAAGGCTTTGAAGCAGGCGGTCACGACGGCATGCAAACGACGATGGCGCTCATGACAAATGTCATTCCGGAAATCGATATTCCGATCATCGTCGCCGGCTCCATTGTCGACGGTCGCGGTATGGCGGCGGCTCTCCTGATGGGCGCCGACGGCGTGCAGATGGGTTCGCGCTTCCTCTTAGCCGAAGAGTGCAAAGTCCATCAAAATTCGAAAGACGCCATCATCGCCGCCACCGATACGGATTCCGTCATCACCGGTTTTACGCGCAACAACAATGTCCGCGGTTTACGCAGCGCATTCACGGACGAATACTTGCGTCTCGAGCGCGAAGGCGCCGCCGATGAGGTTCTCACCGCTCTTTCACGCGGCACGAATCGTCTCGCCGCGGTCGACGGCGACACGGTAAACGGTGTGGTGCAAGTCGGCCAGGGCTTGAACCGTTTGACCAAGATCCAACCGGCGAAAGAAATCGTAGATGAAATTATTCATGAAATGACGGAATGTTTGCAGAACGCCCCGCAATTACTGAAATAATTTTTGAAAGCAAAGGAAAGGAAGTTTCTATGTATACCTATGATGGAGATGCGTTCCAGGGCGTTTCGCCCGCCTTGCATGAAAACGTCTATGTCGCGAAAGGCGCTCAAATCGTCGGCGATGTTCGCGCCGATGAATGGAGCAGCTTCTGGTACAACGCGGTAGCCCGCGGTGATGTCGATTACATTTCCGTCGGCAAATATTCCAATGTACAGGATCTCGTCTGCCTGCATGTGGCGAAAGGTTACCCCTGCATCATCGGTGATTATGTTACTATCGGCCACAGCGCGGTCGTTCACGGCGCCACGGTCGAAGACCATGTGTGGATCGGCATGGGCGCTAAAATTTTAACCGGCGCGCATGTCGGCCGCGGTTCGATTATCGCCGCCGGCGCGCTGGTTCTGGAGAACCAAGAGATTCCGCCGAATTCACTCGTCGTCGGTGTGCCGGGGCGCGTGGTGCGCACGCATGACCAATGGGACAACATTCACAGCCAGGCGATCAAGTACAAAGACGAGTGGACGGTCCAATACAATCTGTATCCGGACGCGCCGGGTGAAAAACATCACGGCGAAACGATCATCTGACCACAAAAAAAGAATCTCCGCGGAGATTCTTTTTTTATATCTAACCATCGGTGCCGCGCCGGCCGTATGGCATTTGTTGTTTCCATCAATCCGGTGCCGCCTTTGCCCGAAATATTTTCAGATAATAAAAAACCCTGCCTCGGCAGGGTTTTATTTGGTACCAATTAACGTTTCGAGAACTGGCTTGCTTTACGCGCTTTTTTAAGACCGTATTTTTTACGTTCTTTCATACGCGGGTCACGAGTCAGGAAACCTTCTTTTTTGAGCGCTTTGCGGAAATCGGCGTCGACTTCCAGGAGCGCGCGGCTGATACCGTGACGAATCGCGCCGGCTTGACCGGTCGTGCCGCCGCCGTGAACATTGACCAAAACATCATACTGGTCGGTGGTGTTGGTCAGTTCGAGCGGTTGTTTAACGATCAGCTCGAGTGTCTTCAAACCGAAGTATTCCGACATCTCACGATTGTTGATCATGATTCTGCCTTGGCCCGGAACAAGACGAACGCGGGCAACGGATTTCTTTCTACGACCTGTGCCGTAGTATTGTGCTACTGCCATTTACGGTTCCTCCTTCCGGTTAACGAATGTTCAACTCAAGTACTTCCGGTTGCTGTGCAGCATGCGGATGTTCCGCGCCGGCGTATACTTTTAATTTACGATACATATTTTCGCCCAGCGAGTTCTTCGGCAGCATGCCGCGAACCGCCATTTCAATAACCTGTTCCGGCCGACGTTCCAAGAGCCAGTTCAGATGAATGAAACGGCCGCCGCCCGGATAACCGGAATGACGGAAATATTTTTTCTGTTCTAATTTTTTACCCGTAACAACGACTTTCGCCGCGTTAATGACGATCACGAAATCGCCCGTATCTTGATGCGGTGTGTAAGTCGGCTTATGTTTGCCCCGCAGGACTTTCGCGACTTCGGCAGCTAAACGACCGAGCGTTTTGCCTTCCGCGTCAACGATGTACCATTTCCGCTCAATGTTGCTCGGATTGGCCATAAACGTAGTTTTCATGCGTAGAATTCCTCCTTATCAAAATCGAAACGTAAACGGTTATCCTTTCCGGGGCTAATGGGTAGGACAAAAGTTCACTCGTATTATTTTAAGCGTTAGGATCCTGTTTGTCAAGAAATTTTCATTACAAACTCGTATTCCTGCTGTTTTCATAATAATGTAAATATAATAACGAATTTTTATGACCGAGTAAAAACTTTGCCACGCAGATTTTTATTTATCGCATGGGCGCGATTTTGCGCCGGCGGTAAATTTTCCAGTATCAATGAAAGCAAATTTTTCTACCATTACAGAAAAGAGGCTCGTATGATTATTTCCCAACTTGCTGTCAGTCCCGCACTGCGAGAGTTATTTGCCTCCGCTGCCGTTACTTTTGTCAATCCGGCGCAGGCGGATCCCGACGCTTTCGCGGCCGTTGTCTTAAGCGCGAAGGATCAGTCGATCGCCCGTCGCTTTCAAGATGTCGACGACCTGCCTCGTTTTATTGTGGACAGTGACGCGCCGCATTTTATACGCCTGTGCAAAGACCAAGTGAGCGAAGTGGTACTCGCGGCCGCGAAACGATTTGAACAAGGTTTATTGCCGCCTTTTGTCGCCGCGATGATTGATTATACCGACGGCGATCAGACATCCTTTGCGACCCCCGGCCATCACGGCGGCGAATTTTTCCGCCGCACGCGCGCCGGTCGTCTCTTCTATGATTTTTACGGCGCCAATACCTTCCGCAGTGACCTTTCGTCTTCGGACGGTTACCTGGGCGACATGTTGACCCACGACGGTTTCGCCGCGGCGGCGGAGCAGCATGCGGCCGAAGTGTTTCACAGCGACCGTACCTACTTCGTCTTAAACGGTACCTCAACGGCCAATAAAGTCTGCGCGACGGCGCTGCTGACTCCCGGCGATCTGGTGCTTTTCGATCGCAACAATCATAAATCCGCGCACCATGGCGCGCTGGTGCTCGCCGGCGCGACACCGGTGTATTTGGAAGCCACGCGCAATCCGTACGGTTTTATCGGCGGCATGCCGGCGGCCGCGCTGGAAGAAAACGCATTGCGGGAGCGTATCCGTAAAATCGCTGCCGCTAAAGCGGATCTGCCGCGACCGTTCCGTCTCGGTATTTTTCAACTCGGCACGTACGACGGGATTTTGTACAACGCCCGTCAAATCGTAGAAAGCGTCGGCCAACTATGCGATTACATTTTATTTGATTGCGCCTGGGTCGGCTATGAACAATTTTTGCCCATACTCGCGCCGATGAGTCCTCTCACCTTGGAGCTCGGTCCGAACGATCCGGGGATTTTGGTGACGCAATCCGTGCACAAACAGTTAGCGGGATTTGCGCAAACTTCGCAGATTCATAAAAAGGATAATCACATTAAGGATCAGGCGCGGCACGTCAATCACGACCGTTTCAATGACGCCTTTTTGTTGCACGCGTCGACGTCACCGAACTATCCGCTTTTCGCTTCACTCGATATGAATGCGAAAATCCATGAAGCCCCATACGGCGAACAACTTTGGCGCGATGCCGCCACCGTAGCGACCGATGCCAAAAAAGAAATATTGAAACGCTGCCGATATTTCCAACCCTTTGTGCCGCCGACCGTTGACGGTACTCCCTGGCAAGATATCCCGACTGACGTGATCATCTCCGATCGCCGCTATTTCGTCATCGATCCCAACGCGTCCTGGCACGGCTTCAGCGGCCTTGCCAAAGAGCAATACGCGCTCGACCCCTGCAAAATTTTATTGTACACTCCGGGTATTTCCCTTCGCGACGGCACGTATGAAGAATTCGGCGTTCCGGGCAGTATCGTCTCGCATTACCTGCAGGAGCACGGCATGACGCCGGAAAAAAGCGATTTGAACTCGCTGCTCTTTTTGATCACTCCGGCGGAATCTCCCGCCAAGTTGAGCCGGTTGGTCGATTTGCTCGTGCAGCTGGAAAAAGCCATCGAGGAAGACGCCCCCGTCGCCGATGTGCTGCCCCGCGTGGCGGCAGCCTATCCGGATATTTACCGCACGCGATCGATTCGCTGGTTGTGCCAAAAACTGCACGATTTTTACAAAGAAGCGAACGTCAGCCAATTACAACGTAAGCTGTTCGCGGCTGAATATTTACCGCCGGTCGCCCTGTCCGCCGCCGAAGCCACGCTTGCGCTCCGCCGCAATCAGGCGCGCGCGCTGCCGCTTCGCGAACTTTCGGGCGAAATCGCATTGGAAGGCGCGCTGCCGTATCCGCCGGGCATTTTCACCATCGTCGCCGGGGAACGTTGGACGGAAACCGCCGTCGAATACTTTACGGTTCTCGAACGCGCGATGCAAGCCCTGCCGGGATTCGCCCCCGAAATTCAGGGCGTGCATCAGCGCCAACGCGGCGACGGCGCGCCGGAACTGTACGCGTATGTGTATGAAGCGCCGCCCAAACCTTCCCGACGTGCAATTTATGATTGACACGAAACAATATTCATGGTACACTTGTAAAGCTTGTAAACAAGCTATTGCCAAATTTGTAAAGGAGTGATTGCATGGCAACAAATCGGAACGCACGTTTTAAGGCGAGCCGACGGTTTGACCTCAACATCTACGGTCATCCGAAAGCGTTAAAACGGCAGTCCAAAGAGCGCCGCCCGCGTAAAATCTCGGAATACGGCACCCAGCTCTTGGAAAAACAGAAAGTTAAAGCGATCTACAATTTATTGGAACGTCAGTTCTACCGTTACTACGTCAAAGCGCGTAAAATGGAAGGCATCGTCGGTGAAAACCTTCTCTTCCTCCTCGAAAGCCGCCTGGACAACCTCGTCTATCGCATCGGCTTCGCGCGATCGATCCGTCAGGCTCGCCAGATGGTGAACCACGGCTTGATCCTCGTTGACGGCAAACGCGTTGACATCCCGTCGTATAACGTAACCCCGGGTCAGGTCATCTCGTTGAAAGAAGATCAACGTGCCAATGAAATGTTCAAAGCCAGCTTCCAGGAAGTTCGTTCCTTCGAGCTGCCTTATATAGAAAAGAACTTCGACAAATGGGAAGGCACTTACACCCGTCTCCCGCTGCGTGAAGAATTGCCGTTCGCGAACGACATCAACGAAACGCTCATCGTCGAATTGTACAACAAGTAAGAATTGGCAAAACCTCCCTTGCAAAGGGAGGTTTTTTATTGTTGACAGTATATTTTCCTCTCCTTGATCTGCAATTTATAAAAGATGCCATTAATGGTATAATAAATAAAAATGTGAATAATTAAAAGGAGGCATTTATGCGACATTCGAGCGCGCGCGCAAGGAAACGGAAAAAGCGCGGTGCAAATAAAAGTACGCTCATTATCGCCGCGATTATCACGCTGGTCATTTTTCTGGGCGCCGGTTGCGGATTTATCGGCGCTACCATCAGCAATTTGCCCGATGTGCAGCAAACGGATACCCCGGCGGCGTCATCGCAGATTTTTGACATCAAAGGTCGCCTGATTACGACCATTCATGCGGAGGAAAACCGGTTACCGGTTTCGCTGGATCAGGTCCCCGAGAATTTGCAGCATGCCTTTTTGGCGGCGGAAGATATCCGTTTTTATGATCATCACGGCATCGATCCCCGCGGCATCATGCGCGCGATCTTTGCCAACATCACGCACAACGGCATCGCGCAAGGCGGCAGTACCATTACGCAACAGCTGGCCCGCAACGCATTCCTGACGCAAAATCGGACTTTGGAGCGTAAATTCCAGGAAGCCATTTTGGCGTTGCAGATCGAACGCGAATACACCAAACCCGAAATCTTGCAAATGTACATGAACCAGATTTATTTTGGTGAAGGCGCCTACGGGATTCAGACAGCGGCCAATATTTATTTCGGTAAACCGGTAAGCGAACTGGATTTGGCGCAATGCGCTCTCCTGGCCGGTTTACCGCAAAGTCCTAACTACTACTCCCCGTTCAGCAATTTGGAAGCGGCGAAAACGCGACAGGCTACGGTTTTGAATCAGATGGCCAAGTACGGCTTCATCTCGCAAGAAGACGCGGACGCCGCCAAGGCGGCCGATTTGGGCTTGCGCTCACAGGAAAGCCTGAAACAGATTCGCGGCTCCCGCGCTTCCTATTTCATCAGCTACATCGAGCAGCTGATCAGCGACAAGTACGATGCGGAAGCGCTTTATAAAGAAGGCTTGAAAATTTACACGACGTTGGATCTGGATATGCAGGAAGCGGCGGAACGCTCGCTGGAAGCGAATCTGCCGGACTTCTACACCGACGCCAACGGCTTGCGGCAACCGCAAGGCGCTATCGTCGCCATCGATCCGCACAACGGCCATATTCTAGCGATGGTCGGCGGACGCGGCACGGACCATTTCAACCGCGCCACCCAAGCGGTGCGTCAGCCGGGCTCGGCATTTAAGCCCTTCGTCTACATCAGCGCCGTGGAAAAAGGCATGACCCCGGGCACGATCGTCGACGACTCGCCGGTCACAATCGCCGGTTGGAGTCCGCAAAACTACAGCCGTACATTCAGCGGTAAAATGACATTACGTCAGGCCTTGATGAATTCCGTCAATGTGCCGGCCGTCAAAATCGCGCAGGAAGTCGGCATGCATAATATCCTCGCCAATGCAGAAAACATGGGCATCAGCACGCTCGTCTTCAAGGGCGGCAACAATGATGAGAACCTGGCCGCCGCCTTGGGCGGGTTAACGCAAGGCGTCACTCCTCTCGACATGGCCTCGGCGTACGGCGTATTAGCCAACAGCGGGGTGCACATGGAACCGCTGGCGATCATTCGAATTGTGGATCGCAACGGTAATGTATTGGAGGAAAATACCGCCAAAGGCACGCAGGTCATCAGTCAAAAAACGGCGTACATCGTTACGAATATGCTCGAATCCGCCGTCTTGCACGGCACGGGCGGCAACGCGTACATCGGTCGTCCCATGGCCGGTAAAACCGGTACGACGGACGACACTAAAGACGCGTGGTTTGTCGGCTATACGCCAGACGTCGCCGCGGCCGTTTGGATCGGCGATGACTTTGACGGAACCTTGCAGGGATTGACGGGCGGTACCGTTCCGGCGGCCATCTGGCGTGACTTTATGCATGCGGCCGTCGCCGACATGCCGGCCAATAATTTCCCGACGCCGGCGGGTGTCGAGGGAATCGCCGCGGAAGGTTTTTACCAGCCGGCCTCGGAATCTGACAAAAAAGACGAAGATAAAGACAAGAAGGATAAAGACGGCAAAAAGAAAGATAAAAAATCATCCGCTAAGAGTGATAACGACGACGGTGATGAAACACCGGAACGCGTGCCCGGAAAAGTGAAAGGCGCGGGCAACGAGTAAAAATCTTTTCGTAAAGAGCTCCTTGACCTGAGCGTTTATAAATGGATTCAAAGAGTTTCAGGTAGTACATACAGCAAGAAAAAAGGCGCTATTGAAAAATAGCGCCTTTTTTGATCTAGTATCCTATCACACGTTTCCAACTAGAATATATGGTTCGTGCCACCATTCTATGCGCGTTTATTATAGCACAAAGAAGGCAAGGGACAAACTGTTATTTGATGATCCTCAAGAGCTTTTTGATTCGTTGCGCTTTTGCGCTTCATCATTCGTTATCGGTAAAGCACTTGAAAAGCGTAAATTCACTCGTATTGCTCAATAACTTCTTATGACCAGATATTTTTATTCTCACAACAAAAAAGACGGCAAAAGCCGTCTTTTTTTGATTAAGTATCCGCTGTCGTCGTAATCGGACGATGCGTGTGAATATCCCGATGCAATACTACTTTTCCTTGCAAAAGAGATTCTCCGATCGCGATGACGCGCTGATTTGACGAGCCGCGGAAACGCAACGCGGGATCGCGCAACGCGTCCACGAAACGCCCGTCAACGAGCACGTCACACAGACGCAGAAGCGATAATCGAACGGGATCACTGATAATCTCTTCCCAGGTGTAGCCGGAATACACCCAAATGTTTTTTTGCGGCTGGGCCGCCCGCACGGCGCGCACGACCTCGATCAGTCCCTCGACATTTTGCATGGGCTCGCCGCCCAAAAGGGTCAGACCCGCCACATTCGGGTCATTGATGTAGTCGACCACCGTCGCGGTTTCCTTGTCCGTCCAAAGGTTACCGGCCTGAAAATTCTGGTATTCGACGTTGAAGCAATTCGGACAATTGTGAGTGCAGCCCGTGACAAAAATGCTTGTCCGAATGCCTTCACCGTTGGCAATATCGTAGTGCCGGATTTGTCCGTAACGCATGCGCGCCTCAGATATGGAGGACGCGGTCACGGATTTCTTTCGTGCGACCTTCGTTCCAGAAGTTTTCACCGAGGTAACCGCATGTCCGACGGATGACAGTCAACAGATTGCGATCGGTGTTGTGGCAACGCGGGCATTCCCACTGGATGTCGTCATTGACTTTGACTTCACCGTCAAAGCCGCAGACATGACAGTAATCCGATTTGGTATTAAATTCCGCATAGCAGATATTGTCGTAAATAAAGCGCATCATCGTCAGTACCGCATCGACGTTGCCGCTCATATTCGGAATTTCCGCATACGAGATGCAGCCGCCGGTCGAAAGTTTTTGGAATTCCGATTCGAAACAGAATTTATCAAAGACGCTGATCGGTTCGCGTACGTCCACGTGGTAACTATTGGTGTAGTAACCTTTATCCGTAATGTCTTCGATTTCGCCGAAACGCGCGCGGTCAATCGACGAGAAACGGTTGGTCAGGCTTTCCGCCGGTGTGCCGTACAGAGAGAATCCCAAACCGGTCTGTTCCTGCCAGGTATCGACCGCTTCACGCAGACGGCGCATCAGGCGCGCGGCGAACGCGTGACCTTTTTCGCCGGTATGCGATTCGCCGGTGATGAGTTTGGTCGCTTCATACACGCCGATGTAGCCGAGGGAAAGCGTGGAATACGTATTCTGCAAGTACGGATAAATCTTTTCACCCGGTTTGAGGCGAGCAATCGCGCCATACTGCCAATGAATCGGCGACACGTCGCTCACGACATCTTTCAAGAAGTCATAGCGCAACATCAATGCTTTGTAGCAAAGTTGCAGACGTTTTTCCAAAATTTCAAAGAATTTTTCTTCCGAATGTTCCGCCAAAATACCGATTTGCGGCAAGTTCAGTGAAACGACGCCCTGATTGAAACGGCCGTCCCAAACGTATTCGCCTTTTTCGTTTTTATACGGGCGCAGGAAGGAGCGGCAGCCCATCGGCGAAAAAACATTGCCTTCATAATTTTCGCGCATCTTTTTCGCGGAAATATAGTCCGGATACATGCGCTTCGCGGTGCATTTCGCCGCGAGTTCCGTGAGATAGTAGTACGGCGCGTCCGGCGCGATATTGTGCTCATCGAGCACGTAAACGAGTTTCGGGAATGCCGGTGTGATGTAGACATTCTGCTCGTTTTTGACGCCTTCTAAACGCTGCGCCAAAATTTCTTCCGTAATCATCGCCGCTTCTTTGGCGTATTCGTAATCCGGTTGGAAATACATGCACAACGTAACGAACGGCGCCTGGCCGTTGGTCGTCATCAAGGTATTGATCTGGTACTGGATCGTCTGAATGCCGTCTTTTACTTCTTTACGGGTACGTTTCCAAGCAATCGCTTCCGCTTTCTCCTGATCCGGTTCCATTTCATAAATGTCGCGCTGTTCTTCGAGCACGCTCTTGAGAATTTTATTGAACGATTTACGCACGAAAGGCGCCAGAATCCGATCAATGCCGTTGATGCTCTGTCCGCCGTACTGGCCGCTGGCGACCTGCGCAATAATCTGCGTCGTTACCGTACAGGCGACTTGGAACGATTTCGGTGAATCGATCTTTTTCCCGTTAATGACGGTGCCGTTGGTAAGCATGTCTTCCAAATTGATCAGACAGCAATTGAACATCGGCTGAATAATATAGTCCATGTCATGGAAGTGAATCGCGCCGCTGTCATGCGCCTGCACGATATCGGCGGGAATCAGTTTGCGGCGGGCGATATCTTTCGATACTTCGCCGGCGATCAAATCGCGCTGCGTCGAAACGACCTGCGCGTCTTTGTTGGAGTTTTCATCCAAGACTGCGATATTGCTTTTATTTAATAAACCGAAAATACTTTCATCGGTTGTATTTTCATGACGTTTGAATGCCTGTACCGCTTTATAGTTTTCGTACGCACGAGCCGTTGCCGGATTGTGGTTCTCAATGAGTTTATAATAGACCTTATCTTCGATTTCATAAATCGTTAAAGGCTTTTCCTGCTGACGTGCTTCCTGTTCGATTTCCCAGGCGATTTTGTCCGCCTGACCGATTTCATACACGCCGCTCGAGCTGTTCATTGCTTTTTCAATCGCGATCGTAATTTTCGACCTGTCAAAAACAGTTTTGTCGCCGTCGCGCTTGATGACTTCCAACATAGTACCGCTGCCTCCCTCATATTGTATCGGCTTTCTCACAAGCCGCCTCTTCAGATTTGAGTATACTACATATTGTAGTCTGGGCGCAATCCTAAAAGCAGATTATTCAATATGTAGCTCTCGGCTAAAATCCCCTTTAAGCCCGAAACGGTCGCATTTTACGCTACTTGAAACAGTCCTATACAAAAAACGCAAGGAGTCATCTCTAAATTACTGTTTGACATTCATTCTTTCATAGTGCTATAATCAGCGTTAATCAACAACGAAATACACCACTTTTCATCCAGAGTGACCGAGGGACCGGCCCAATGACGTCGCGGCAACCATCTCTACACGGAGAACGGTGCCAATTCCGCGGGAGTGATCCCGAGAGATGAAGTCGACCGGCTCTTCATCTTTTGGTGAAGAGTTTTTTAGTGGTTAAAGGAGTGAGAAAATGATAGATTTGCGACACATTAGCAAAGTATATCCCGGTCCGCAACCGGTGCACGCAATCAAAGATATCGACCTGCATATCCCCGAAAGCGAAATTTGCGGTATCATCGGCCTGTCCGGGGCCGGCAAGTCGACGCTGATCCGCTGTATCAACATGCTGGAAACGCCGACCGAAGGAGAAGTTTGGGTCGACGGTAAAAACCTGACGGCGATGAGCGAGCAGGAATTACGTAACGAACGCAAACATATCGGCATGATCTTCCAGCATTTCAATCTGCTGAGTCATCGTACCGTCTATGAAAATATCGCGTTTCCGTTAGAGCTCGCGGGACTTTCCAAAGCGGAACAAAAAGAACGGATCGAGCCGATTTTAGAACTCGTCGGTCTGACGCAACGCCGCGACAACTATCCCGCCCAACTTTCCGGCGGTCAAAAGCAGCGTGTCGGCATCGCCCGTGCGTTAGTTTCCCGACCGAAGGTGCTCCTTTGCGACGAAGCGACCAGCGCGCTCGATCCGCAGACTACCAAAGCAATCCTTGATCTTTTGAAAGATATCAATCGTCGCCTGCACCTGACCATCGTTTTGATCACGCATGAGATGCAGGTCATCAAAGAAATTTGTAACCACGTCGCCGTCATTGAAAACGGTCGCATCATCGAACAGGGCGGCGTGGCGGATCTTTTCACCGCGCCGAAAACGGCGACCACGCGCGAATTTGTCGGCTCAATTTTGAGCAATGAGATTCCGGAAAACTTAAACTATCTGCATATTTCCCAAACACCGATTCCCGATGCCGATTTACTGGTTCGGTTATCTTTTATCGGCGACGTTACCGATGAGCCGTTGTTGGCGACATTGATTCGTCGGTTTGATCTCGAAGTCAGCATTCTCTACGCTAGCATCGATTACATTCAGGACACCTCATTCGGTCGACTGATTGTGACGCTGGGCGGCAGTGAGGATCAAATGCAAGCCGCCTTGGCGTGGCTGCGCGCGTGTCCCATTGAAAGTGAGGTGATCGGTTATGTCCCCGCAAATCGTTAGCCTCTTATGGCAGAGTTTAGGGGAAACAATGTACATGGTGGCCGTTTCCTCCTTTCTCTCGGCCTTCTTCGGGATTCCTCTCGGGGTCTTGCTGCTCGTTACCGATAAAGGTCATATTTTGGAAAATGCCGCGATTAATAAACCGCTCGGCGCCGTCGTCAATATGTTGCGTTCGATCCCGTTTATTATTTTGATGGTCGCGATTATTCCTTTGACCCGCATTATTGCCGGTTCCTCGATCGGCACGACCGCCGCGTGCGTACCCTTGACGCTCGCCGCAATTCCCTTTGCGGGGCGCCTGGTGGAAACGGCGCTGAAAGAAGTTCCGTTCGGCTTGGTTGAAGCCGCGCAATCGATGGGCGCTTCCCCGTTGCAAATCATCTATAAAGTGTTAATTCCCGAAGCGCTTCCGACCATCATCGACAGCATGACGAACGTCGTCGTCAATTTGATCAGCTACTCCGCGATGGCGGGCGCGATCGGCGGCGGCGGCTTGGGCGATCTCGCAATCCGCTACGGCTACCAGCGTTTCCGTCTCGATGTGATGCTCGCAACGATTGCGATATTGGTCATCGTTGTCCAATTGATTCAAAGTCTGGGTAATTATTTAGCACGACGCGTTAATAAAAAATAATTCTGAAAACGAAATAGTGAAATGGGGTAATTGATATGAAACGACAATGGACAGTCTTATTTTTCCTGCTTTGCAGCTTGGCCGTACTGGCCGGTTGCGGCACCCAAAAAGAGCCGGCAAACGCTATGCTCGGCACCCAAGAACGACCGCTCGTTGTCGGCGTAACGGCAGGTCCGCAGGCGCAAATTTTAGAGCAAGTCAAAACGGTGGCCGCGCGTGACGGATTCGTCATTAAAGTGGCGGAATTCACCGACTTCGTCACACCGAATCAGGCGCTCGCCAACGGCGAAATCGATGCCAACGCGTACCAACACCAGCCGTACTTGAACCATTTCAATAAAAACAACGGTGACAAATTAGTCTCGATCGGCAAAACCGTACTCTTACCGATGGCGCTCTATGCACCGAAATACAAAACGCTCGACGCCCTTCCCGACGGCGCGAAAGTAGCCATTCCGAACGATCCGACCAACGGCGGTCGCGCGCTCTTGCTGCTGCAGTCGGCCGGTCTGATTCAACTCGGCACGAATGATATCACCGTCACGGTCGCTGATGTCAAAGAAAATCCGCATCATTTCGAATTTCTTGAAGTGGAAGCCGCGCAGGTGCCGCGCTCGTTAGATGACGTGGACGCCGCCGCAATTAATACGAACTACGCGCTTGAAGCGGGCCTTTCCCCGGTTGCCGACGCGCGCTTTGTGGAAACGAAAGAATCGCCGTACGCTTGCGTGCTGGCCGTGCAAAAAGAAGCGAAAACCAACGCGGCGTATGCGAAACTGCTTTCTTACTACCAATCGGAGCCCGTACGCGACTTTATTAACAAAGAATTTAAAGGCGCGCTCGTGCCGGCGTTCTGACTTGAGGTTTTCCTTTACAACTGAATGCAGCTGTGATAAAATACTACTGTTGCTAATAACGGAACTTGCAAGGAGGTGTAGATAATGGCAAATTATTGCGAAGTTTGTGGTAAAGGTACGCAAACCGGTATGAACGTCAGCCACTCACATTTGAAAACGAAACGAACCTGGAAACCGAATATTCAACGTGTACGTGTTGTTCTCAACGGTCAAACCACGCGACAGAACGTCTGCACTCGGTGCCTTCGTTCCGGCAAAGTGGAACGTCCTTAAGACAAACTAAAAACCGCCTGCGGGCGGTTTTTTAATGCCTGTTTTCGTCATATATAAAAACCGCCCGCAGGCGGTTTTTTATTTAACATCCCAATAACGCGGCAAAAACGTGTCTTGATATAAACGAATCGCATACTCGTCCGTCAAGCCGGCTACATAATCAATCACCGCCGTTGCGACCGGAATTTCGTTCGGCTGATGTTCCTCCGGCAAGCGCGCGGGATCTTCCAAATAGTAGCGGCAAAGCTCCTGTACCAAGCGGTAACCGCGTTTACGATCCGGCACCAGCGCCGGCGCCTGATAAACATTGGCGAACATGAATTCGCGAAATATGCGCATGACCGCCTGCGTGGCGTCCGGCATGATAATACAGTCCCGATCCAACGATGAATACACCAGGTCGCTTACCATCGCCGTGATCATGGATGAATGCGTCGTTCCGAAACGGCGTTGCACTTCCAGCGGCAAATCGTCCGCCGTGAGCATACCCGCCCGCTCCGCATCATCAAAATCGTGGCATAAGTAGGCAATACGGTCACTGTAACGAACCAGCTGCCCTTCTAATGTCTGCGGCAAATTTGGTCCCGTATGATTCAAAATACCATCACGTACGGCCTGCGTCAAATTCAAACCGGCGCCGTGCTTTTCCAGCACATCCAACACGCGCAGACTTTGCTCATTATGATGAAAATGTCCGAACAGATCGCGAATCGCAAATTCACCGACATGACCGAACGGCGTGTGCCCCACGTCATGCCCCAAGGCGATCGCTTCCGTCAAATCTTCATTCAAGCGCAACGCGCGCGCCATCGTCCGCGCGATTTGACTCACTTCCAACGTATGCGTCATGCGCGTGCGATAATGATCTGTCGGCGCGATATATACCTGCGTCTTGTGTTTCAAGCGTCGAAACGCCTTGCTATGCAAAATCCGGTCCCGATCCCGTTGATATTCGGTGCGCAAAGGGTCCTTGTCCTGCGGACGGTCACGCACGGCGTCACGGCTGTGGGCCGCGTGCGTCGCTAAATATTTGACTTCGCGTTCTTCGGTCACTTCACGGATTTGCATAGTTCACCTCACCCGTGTAAACGGCGGTTGCGTTCAATGATTTCCATAACCCGATTGGCCGTTTCTTCAATCGCTTTCGTGGATACGTCGATCACCGGACAGTGCAGTTTGCGCATAATCTCACGCGCATACGTCAACTCTTCCCGAATGCGATCCAGCGCCGCATAGCTTGCTCCGTCGGCAAGTCCCATGGATTTTAACCGTTCGCTGCGAATCGTATTGAGTTTACCCGGATCGATAATCAAACCGACAATTTTATGGGAAGGCAGCTGGAATAATTCTTCCGGCAACGGCACTTCCGGAACCAGCGGCAAGTTCGCCGCTTTGATTTTTTTATGCGCCAAATACATGGAAAGCGGCGTTTTCGAAGTACGCGACACACCGATAATGACGATGTCGGCTTTTAAAAATCCGGCCGGATTTTTACCGTCATCATATTTAACCGCGAATTCGATGGCTTCCACTTTTTTGAAATATTCCTGGTCGAGCTTGTGAACCATACCCGGTTGCATGCGCGGTTTGGTTCCGGCAATCACTTCAACCGCACGCAACATCGGACCCATAATATCGACCGATGTCACCTTGTATTGCCGAGCGATCTCTTCAAAATTGGAACGCAGTTCTTCGGAGACGATCGTATGACAAATGATGCCTTCATTCGCCTGCGCTTCGCGCACCGCATCTTCGACCTGCTCTATCGTGCGGATATACGGCACCCGAATGATGTCAATATCTTCCTTGTCAAACTGGCTGATCGTAGCCCGTGCGACGTTTTCCGCCGTTTCGCCCAATGAATCCGAAAGCACATAGATTGTCGGTACTTTCATTTTTTCACTCCTCTTCCCTTGCCTCGACCGATATCCACCAACAAACGGGTCATCCCCGTCTTGGAAATACGGCCGCGCACCCGATAGATTTTTTCGCCCGCCTTTTCCGTAACATCGACTACCGGCAGACAATCCACCTCGTAATCAATCATTTTTTGGGCCGCCGATAACACATCGTCATTCATTTCCACATAAATCAGACGACTGCTGGACGTCATGACCAACCGCACCGGCAGGGTAGTGAGTTCTCGTTTGCCCATAGCTGCTTTAAGGAGGTCTTTGCGCGAAATAACCCCCGCCAATTCCTGTTGCGTGCCGACAAATAAAGTTCCCACGTCTTCCGTAAACATCGTCACAATCGCATCATACGCGGACGCGTCCTGAGGCACCATAACCGGTTGTGACAAGCATTGCGAAACTGTCATCGAGCGAATTTGATCGGCCAGGAGATTATCCGATTCGTTTCCGACATAGAAATATCCCATCTTCGGCCGCGCGTCTAAAATCCCCAGCATCGTTAAAATCGCAAGATCACTGCGCAACGCTGCCCGCGTTACCGACAGACGTTTCGCGATCGCATGGCCCGAGATCGGTCCGTCCTCACGCACCATTTCGGCGATTTTTTCCTGTCTCTCCGAAAGCACTTCGTTCTCACCACCTAACTCTATTATACAAAAAATGCCCCGTTACGGGGCATTTTTTTATTACCATTTAAGTTCTTCCTGATTGGGCACGCGACCTTTGCCGGTCACCGCATCCAACAAAATACGTTGTTCCAGTTGCGCGACCATTTTCTTGGTCGCTTTGACCATATCCGGGTTAACCGATACGGAATCGATGCCTTGACTGATCAGGAATGCCGTGAAGTCAGGATATACCGACGGCGCTTGCCCGCAAATCGAAACGGTTTTACCGTCACGATGCGCCGTTTCGATCAAGTGGCGAATGGCACGACGTACTGCCAGATTGCGTTCATCGTAAATGTGCGAAACGGTATCGTTATCGCGATCGCAACCGAGTATCAGCATCGTGAGATCGTTCGAGCCGATCGAATAGCCGTCCACAAATTCATTGAACTGATCCGCCAAAATAATGTTGGAAGGAATTTCCGCCATCAGCCAAACTTTGAAGTCCGGACCGCGACGCAAGCCTTCGGCCGCCATCAAGTCGGTGATAATGCGAGCTTCTTCCACAGTACGGCAGAACGGGATCATGACGTTCAAATTCTTGAAGCCGTATTCTTCACGTACTTTGCGAACCGCCGCCAATTCCAATTTGAATGCTTCGATATAGGTGGGGTCGTAATACCGCGACGCGCCGCGCCAGCCTAAGAGCGCGCTCGGTTCATGCGGTTCATATTTGTCGCCGCCTTTGAGGTCGCGGTATTCACTCGATTTGAAATCGCTGAAACGCAAGGTGACCGGACGCGGCGCCATCGCCTGGCACACTTTGCGAATGCCGTCCGCCAAACTGTCGACCACACGTTCCGGATGACCGATTTCGATCAGGTACAACGGATGTTCGTGAATGAAGGTGGTCCAGATAAATTCTTCGCGCATCAGACCGATGCCGTCACACGGCAACTGCCCGTGTTTTTCCGCCAAGTCCGGATCGCCGAGGTTCATGTATACTTTCGTGCCGGTCGCCGGGAAATATTCCGCCGCTACCGCGGTCTGTTCCGTTGCTTGCGGTTGTTTAACGAGGTCTTCGATCAGGCCGTCATAAACGATACCGTTCGTCGCATCGACTGTAATCATCGCGCTGTCCTGAATCGTTTGCGTCGCCGCATCGCCGCGGCTCTGCGTACCGACAATACACGGAATGCCCAATTCGCGGCTAACGATCGACGCGTGGCAGGTCATGCCGCCCGCATCGGTAACAATCGCTTTCGCCTTCTTCATGGCCGGAACCCAGTCGGGCGCGGTCATTTTCGTGATCAGAATTTCGCCTTCTTTGAACGTATCAATCAACGCCGGATCCAAGATGACGTGCGCTTTACCGCCCACGCGTCCCGGGCTGGCCGGCAAGCCTTTCAAGAGCGGTTTACGATCTGTCGTATAATCGGCTTCCGCCGGATTGTCCTGCTTCTTTTCTTTATTTTTCTTCGACCAAACGGTTTCCGGACGCGCCTGGAGAATCTTGATCGAGCCGTCGCGTTCATCGACGCCCCATTCGATATCCATGTAGCAGCCGTAGTGTTTCTCAATCGCCAGCGCATAGCGCGCGAGTTCTACGACCTGTTCGTCGGAAATAACCTGCTGTTTCGCTTTTTCCGGAGCGACGTTCTGTTCGATGACGCCGCTGCCCGGTTTGCGGGTGAGCATAATCGGTTTTTCGTTGATATGTTTTTCCGTGATCGTGAGATCCTGTTTGTTGACAAGGAAGCTGTCCGGCGTTACCGTACCCTGAACAACGTATTCGCCCAAGCCCCAAGCGCCTTCAATCATGATGTTTTGATCATTGCCGGTAGCCAGATCAACCGTAAACATAACGCCCGATGCTTCCGAGAATACCATCATTTGAACGACGGCCGAAAGCGCCACTTCGAGATGATCGAAGCCCTGTTTTACACGGTAGTACACAGCGCGGTCGGTGAAGGTGGAAGCGTAGCATTCTTTAACGCGGGCAATCACTTCTTTTTTGCCTTTGACGTTCAAATAGGTATCCTGCTGACCGGCAAAGCTGGCGTCAGGTAAATCTTCCGCCGTCGCGCTGGAACGAACCGCTACAAACGGCGTCTTTTCGCCGACTTTTTTCGCTAATTCATCGTAGGCATTGCCGATGGCATCTTGCAATTCCTGCGGCATTTTTACGGCCATGATCGCTTCGCGAATTTGCGCGCAAACATCACGCAACTGCGCCGAGTCTTCCACATCCGTCAAATTTTCAAGCAATTCTTTTACTTTGGCATCCGCGCCGGATTCTTCCATAAAGTAACGATAGCCGTGCGCCGTCGTGGCAAAACCGTACGGTACCGGTACCTTCGTCTGCGAGGTAAGTTCCCCCAGGGAAGATGATTTGCCGCCGACTAAATCGACGTCCGAACGACGCAAGTCGTCAAACCAAAGTACATACGCTTTCTCTTTATCCATTTTGCTCTCCTTTCAAAACCCGAACAGTAAAAGAGTATACTATATATCAAAGTCAAGTTTATAGTATATTCTATTTAAATTTCTGTCAAGCACTATTGATCGACTTTCAAGATTTGCATAAAGTTCGTTCAGCTATCCTGTTTTTGCATACAAAAAAGAGCTCATGCGAGCTCCTTTTAATGACGGTTTTAACCCAAACGAATACGACGATATTTACGCTTACCGACCTGTAAAACATCATCGTTTTGTAATGTGTAATTTTCTTCGGTGACCTTTTCGCCGTTGACGCGAACGGATCCCTGTTGAATCATGCGTTTACCTTCACTGTTGCTCGAGACCATGCCGGCCGTATTTAACAATTGCGGCAACCAGACTTCACCCGCATCAATCGAAAGTTCTTCAATCTCGCTCGGCAGATCGCGTTCCTGGAAAACGCGGACAAATTCCTGTTCCGCCGCTTCAGCCGCCGCGGCGCCATGGTACAGTTCGACAATCGTTTTGGCGAGCAGCATTTTGGCGTCGCGCGGATGAACGCTGCCGTCTTTGAGACCCTGCGCCAGTTGTTCCTGCTCTTCGCGCGGCATATCCGTCACCAACATGAAGTAGCGCGCCATCAATTCGTCCGGAATCGACATCGCTTTGCCGTACATTTCCGTCGGCTCTTCATCGATACCGATGTAGTTGCCGAGGCTCTTGCTCATCTTCTGGACGCCGTCCAAACCTTCCAAAAGCGGCATCGTGATAACGACCTGCGGCTCCATACCGGTTTCGCTTTGCAAATGACGGCCGACAATCAGGTTAAACTTCTGGTCGGTACCGCCGAATTCGATATCCGCTTTGATCGCGATCGAGTCGTAACCCTGCATCAGCGGGTACATAAATTCATGCAGCGAAATCGGCCGTCCTTCGGTATAACGTTTTTGGAAGTCATCGCGTTCCAACATGCGGGCAACCGTATATTTCGCCGCGAGCGTCAAAACGTCGGCAAAGTTCATTTTACCGAGCCATTCGCTGTTGAAATGAACTTCCGTTTTATCACGATCTAAAATTTTGAAAATTTGATCTTCGTACGTCTTCGCATTGGCCAAGACCTGTTCTTCCGTTAACGGTTTACGCGCCGTGCTTTTGCCGCTTGGATCGCCGATACGGCCCGTAAAGTCGCCGATGATCAAAACGATCTGATGTCCCAAGTCCTGAAACTGTTTGAGTTTGCGCAAGACTACCGTGTGTCCGAGGTGAATATCCGGCGCGGAAGGATCTAAACCCAATTTAACCCGCAGCGGCGTATTCGTTGCAACCGCACGCTCCAATTTTTTACGTAATTCATCCAGCGGCAAAATTTCCGCCGCACCGAAACTCATTTGCGCTAACTGTTCTTCTACCGATTTCATCTGCTGCCTCCACTACCATTGTTAAACTACTGCTGAATAATATTATACCCGTTACATCTGCCCGCCCAATGTCGGTCGTTGCTCACTCGGATCGGTCTTACGCGCGGCATGCGCCAACACACCGTAGCCGGCCAAAGCCGAGAGAAGCGATCCGGCAAATATACCGATTTTAGCCTGATCTTGAAACGCCGGATTGACAAACGCCAACATCGTGACGAAAAGTCCCATGGTAAAGCCAATCCCGCATAAAATGGAACAACCGTACACATGCTCCCAACGAGCGCCGGTAAGCATGCCCGCATAACCCGTTTTTACCAAACCGTAAAACGCGGCGAAGACTCCGATCTGTTTACCGACGAATAAACCTAAGGCGATGCCGAGCACTACCGGATCCAAAAGGTCGCCCCAATGGAAACCATTGAACGACACACCGGCATTCGCAAATCCGAAGATCGGCAAGATGATGAAAAACACAGGCAAATGCAATGCTCCCATCCAGGCGTCGAGAATATGCATCACGCCGCCCGATTTCGTCTTTGCGGTCAGCGGAATCGTCAGCGCCAAAACAACGCCTGCAATCGTGGCATGCACGCCGGAACGCAGGAAGCAATACCATAAAATAGAGCCCAATATGGCATACGGCACGGCGTTACCCACCTGACGACGATTTAAAAAGAGCAACATCGCCACTATGACCGCGCCCACCAGAAGATAGGTGAACGCCACTTCATTCGTATAAAAAAATGCAATAATTAAAATCGCCAATAAATCATCAATAATCGCCAACGCCGTCAAGAAAATTTTAAGCGAACGCGGCACGCGTTTCCCCAGCAATGCCAAAACGCCTAACGCAAATGCGATATCGGTCGCAGCCGGAATCGCCCAGCCGTGCGCCGTATCACTTCCCAACGGATTAAAAATAAGGTAAATCGCTGACGGAACGACTAAACCGCAGAAAGCGGCAATCCCAGGCAACATGCGTGCGGAACGTTCCCTCAAATCACCCTCATAGATTTCACGTTTAATTTCCAGGCCGACGTATAAAAAGAAAAACGCCATCAAGAGATCATTGATCCAAAGTAAAGGTGTAAGACCGCCGAAAGGCTGATTCAAAAAGCTGAAATAGGAACCAGCCAGACTGCTATTCGCAACGATCAGTCCGAATGCAGATGCGATCATCAGCAGAATCCCGCTCGACGCATCCGCCTGAATAATCTTTTTCAATCCCGTCATCTTCTCAACCGCCTTTACGCGCCGGCAGAGTATCCGCATCATTCATAATACGTACCGACATAGTACCAGTATAACTCATGTATAATTATAATATAAATACGCTTTTATTTTTTGTATAAACTATTTCCATATGGGAGGCAATGATGCCCTACTTATTTGTCATTCTGCTTTGTCTTTGTCTGAGCGGCTGCGGCCAGGATGCGCCGCCCGCACCAACCGCGGCGACAAACGCCGCGCAAACCGTCCCGCAACCGCCGCCCGCTTGGCGAGAAGGCGTCACAAGCATGCAGGCGGGAAATTACGCCGCTGCCGAAACACATTTTACGGAAGCGATCAAAGTCGCCCCGCAGGATTACCGCGCGTACGCCGATCGCGGTTTGGTACGCGCGTTGGATGGGCGTTACGAAGAAGCGCGCAACGATCTGACGCGCGCCTCCGATCTGGCGCCCGGGATTCCCGCCGTCGAATATAATTGGGCCATGTATTATAAGTTACAAGGACAACTTGACGACGCCCTCACCCATTTTCAAAACGTGCTGAAAAAGGAGCCGAAAAACGCTTGGACATTGTACGGTATCGCGACGATTTACGCCGATCGCGGTGAAACAGAGCCGGCGCTTAACTATTTAGAGCGCGCGATGGCAGCGGATCCGACCGTTGCCGATGCGGCGCGCTCGCAGGATCACTTCCGCTTATTTCATGAAAACGCGCGTTTTCAAAAGCTTGTTCTATAATCCGTCTTACGAGACAGTATAAAAAAAGGAATGGAAGTCTCCATTCCTTTTTTGTCGTCCTTACTGCACATCCATTACGGCTTTGCCTTTGTAATGACCACAATATTTGCACACACGGTGCGGCATGATCATCTCGTGGCACTGCGGGCATTCAATCAAGCCCGGGGCCGTCAATTTCCAGTTCGCGCGACGACGATCGCGACGACTTTTCGACATTTTACGCTTCGGTACTGCCATGGTTGCACCTCCTCTTTACTCGTTCCTGCTACTTTGCTTCCAGGCAGCCAGAGCCGCCCAGCGAGGGTCGATTTCCGTGTCGCTGCAATCGCAAGATCCTTCATTTAAATTCGTTCCGCAGTGCGGACAAAGACCTTGACAATCTTCCCGACACAGCACTTGAACCGGCTCCTCAATGAGCAACGTATCCCGAACAAGAGATCGTACATCCACGGTCAGGCCGTCGTATCCAAGTGCATCCGCATCTTTTTCCGGTTCACGGACAAATCGTTCATAAACGGGCACGCGGATCTCCCGTTCAAATTCATCCAAGCAACGTGTACAAACGCCTTGCATGCGAGTGGTCAGTTCCCCTTCCCAATGCAAGCGTTCCCCATCATACCAATATTCACCGCGGATTTCCACGGGCGCCAATAAGCCTTGCAATTCCGGATCATCCGCGAATTCTTTCTGCGGTAAGGTAAACGCATACGCAATACGTTCTCCGGGATGAGCGATGGCGGCATCAATGGATACTTTCATGCTGAACCTCGACTTTCTTATTATAGCGATTCTACCCTTTATTGTCAATTGAGAGGATGCTTTTCCACGTGAATATAATTACATCTATTCTAACAAAGTAAACCTGTGATGTAAACTTAAGCGGCGCGGTCACTGCGCAAAATCATTTTTCCAACTGCAATCAAAAAGGCGGAGTGATCTCCGCCTCAACTTACCATGATCGGCCGGCGCCGCCGCCACCGGAGCTGCCGCCTCCGCCACCGCGAAAACCGCCCCCGAAGCCGCCACCACCGCCGGAACCTCCCCCGCCGCCGCGCGAGAAGAACATCAGCAGCAGGATACGCGTCAGACGACCGCGATTAAAGATCCCGTCCAACATCAGAACCCCGATCAAAAACGCCAGCGGCCATACGGAACCGCTTTGCCGTTCCGGTTTCTCGACCCGTCCCGGCGTGCCTAAATCTTTCTCCGTGATACCGTATTCCTGCATCGTCACGCCGACCAAAGCGCCGTAGGTTTGCAAGATGCCCTGCTCGAATTGATTTTGCTTAGCGTAGGGAACAAAGTAGCGATCTAAAATCTCGCCCGCTTTCGCGTCATTGAGGGCGCCTTCCATGCCGTAACCGACCTCAATACGCACCTGTTTGGCGGACGGCACGACCAAAAGCAAAATTCCGTTGTTCTTCGCTTTATTGCCGATCCCCCAGCGCCGAAACAGCTCGGTCGCATACATTTGCATATCCCCGTCGGGAATACTCGGCATGGTCGCTACTACGACCTGGGCGCCGGTTTTATCTTCCAAAGCGCGCCCGACGGAGCGGATTTTTTGGACCGTTGTGCGCGACAAAATGCCCGCGAAATCCTGCGCATAAATATCGCCGCGCAGTGCCGGATAGGGCGTTGTCACAGGCGCCGTCGAGACATTGTCGGTGGCAGCGCCTGTCTGCGCGGGACCGGTCTGCCGCGGCGAAGGCTGATGATTAGGCTGACTCGGCACCAACCCCTGCTCCACCGGCAGAGTATCCGTCGCTTTCGGCCATAACGGCGATCGCTCCGCTGTCGCTACATCGGCCGCCGCTGCCGCGGGAACAATCGTCGCCATGACCAGCCAGCAAACGGTAACGAGCCATATCCCCCACCGGCGCAGCACTTCCGTCATGTGCACGCGCGTGTTTTCCATCACCGCACGTCCTTACTTAAAAC
>USPU01000002.1 GCA_900556745.1 uncultured Veillonellaceae bacterium | reverse complement strand
GCGCTGAAGTTCTACGCGACCATTCGCATTGATATTCGTAAAGGCGAAACGATTAAACAGGGGACCGATGTGATCGGTAACCGAACTCGCGCGAAGATTGTTAAAAATAAAGTGGCGCCGCCGTTCCGTTTAGCGGAATTCGACATGATGTACGGCTCCGGTATTTCGCATGAGGGCACGTTAATTGATATCGGCGTGAACATGGACATTATCCAAAAGAGCGGCTCGTGGTATTCCTACAACGGCGAACGTATGGGCCAGGGTAAGGAAAATGTCAAAGAATATCTGAAACAAAATCCGGCGATTGCGCAGGAAATCGATAAATTGATTCGCGATACGCTGTTGGCCGAACCTGAACTTTTCGAAGAGGGCGAGCTGACGGAAGCGAATGACGAATGAAGATCGCGCCTATGATCAGGCACTGACATATCTTTCAAAACGAAGTTATTCCGCGCTGGAGATTCGTCGCAAACTCACGGCAAAAGGGTATACGGACGAAGAAAAAGACGCCGCGATGAAGCGTTTGCAGGACAACCGCTTCATTGATGACGAAGCACTGGCAAACCGTGTGTATCGTCGCTTTGTGGAGGAAGGCGTCTACGGCAACAGCTATATCGCCTACAAAATGAAAGAGC
The DNA here is from genome assembly GCA_900556745.1 of uncultured Veillonellaceae bacterium. GTDB lineage: Bacteria > Bacillota > Negativicutes > Veillonellales > Negativicoccaceae > Negativicoccus. The sequence continues at coordinate 49,162 of USPU01000002.1, read as the reverse complement.
GCGGGTTGGAGATGCCGGAGCGGCTGAGCGCAGAGGAAGAAAAGGAACGGGCCCTTGCTCTTGTGCTTGCGAAATTAACCAAAAACGGTTCGGTATTGCGTCGGAAAGTCGGCTCCTACCTTGCCAATCGCGGTTACGGACAAAGCACGTTTTATGCGGTTTTGGAAGAACTCGATGCACGGGATTTATTGCTCTCCGAGCGTTCGAAATACGATTGATGTTGTCACAGTAAGACAAGCGCCGCTCCTACTTCGAGACGGAGTGGTGACGATGAATGGAATCGGTTTTTCATATGAAGCAGAAAAAACATCATAAAAAATGACTCCTTTTGCGGGAGTCATTTTTTGTAAACGTATTTATGAAAATTATTTTTTTGCTACTCCTGTCGTTGCTTTTAGCGGCGCGCAAAACATCCGCATTAAAAAGCTTTTTGCCCATGCCGGAGATATTTATAAGACGGCGCGTTACTTGACAGTATTATTAAAAAAATCTACAATAAATAAAGGCAATCTGTAAGAAACGAACATAAAAAACCAAATAATATATAGAAAATCAATTGATTTTCTATGCGCAAGGGAGGTGGAGATCATAGTTGAGACTCTCATGATAGGACTTCTCTTGGCGATTATCGGCGTGGCATGCGGCTATTTTTTACGACGCAGTTTAGCGGAATCGAAAATCGGCAGTGCCGAGCAGGAAGCTTCCCGCATCGTCGCTCAGGCGCGACGGGATGCTGACAGCACGTACAAAGAGAGCGTCCTGCAGACAAAAGACGAAATGCATCGTCTGCGTACCGATTTTGAACAGGAAGAAAAAGAACGCCGCACAGATTTACAACGGTATGAACGACGTTTACTGCAAAAAGAAGAAAATTTGGAGAAACGTGCGGATTCGCTGGAACATAAGGAAGAAGCGTTGCAGCGCCGTGATGCGAAAGTAAAAGAACGGCAAAGCGCGGCAGACAGCCTGTATGCGCAGCAGTTGCAAAAGTTGGAAGAAATCTCTGGCTTGACTGCGGAACAGGCGAAGGCATTGTTGCTGGAGCAAACGGAGACGCAAATTAAGCATGATCAAGCGGTCTTGATTCGTGAATTACAAACAAAATTCGAAGCGGAAGCGGATAAAAACGCACGTGAAGTGATTTCACTGGCGATTCAACGCAACGCCGCCGATCAGGTCGCCGAAACTACGATTTCGGTGGTAAGCTTACCGAATGATGAAATGAAGGGTCGGATTATCGGTCGTGAAGGGCGCAACATTCGAGCGCTGGAGATGGCGACCGGTGTAGATTTAATCATTGATGATACTCCAGAAGCGGTGACGCTGTCCGGTTTCCATTCCATACGGAGGGAAATCGCGCGTATTGCCTTGGAGAACTTGATTAAAGACGGCAGAATTCATCCGGCTCGTATTGAAGAAACCGTCGAAAAAGCCAAACGAGAAGTGGATAAAGCGATGCGTGAAGCCGGTGAACAGGCGACATTCGACGTCGGTATCCACGATTTACATCCCGAGCTGATTAAGATATTGGGACGATTGAAATATCGTACCAGTTATGGTCAAAACGTTCTGCAGCACTCCGGGGAAGTGGCGATGTTAGCGGGCACGCTGGCCGCCGAGATCGGAGCCGATGTAGGCATGGCACGTCGTGCCGGCCTGTTGCATGATATCGGCAAAGCGATCGATCAGGAAACGGAAGGCACACATGTGGAATTGGGTGTAGAGATTGCCAAGAAGTACCATGAACCGGACGTTGTGGTGAATGCGATTGGATCCCATCACGGCGATACGGAAGCGACCTTTGTGGAAGCGGTTTTGGTAGCGGCAGCGGATGCGATTTCAGCTGCACGGCCGGGCGCTCGTCGCGAAACGCTGGAAAATTATTTGAAACGTCTCACGAAGTTGGAAGAAATCGCCAAGTCGTTTGACGGTGTGGAAAGTTGCTTTGCGATTCAGGCCGGTCGCGAAATTCGTGTCATGGTCAAACCGGAAAAAGTGAACGAGGACGAAGCTACGTTGTTGGTACATAAAATTGCCACGCGTATCGAAAACGAACTCAAGTATCCGGGGCAGGTCAAAGTAGTCGTCATTCGGGAAACCAGGGCGACCGATTATGCCAAATAAATAAAACCGTCGTCATAATGACGACGGTTTTTACGTGGACGAAAAAAGGATTTTGCCGTTCCACGGTTAATACATATATCAGAAACGGAGGCGTTATGCAGTTCAGCAAAGAATTTATTGAGCAGGTACGTGCCGGCAATCCGATTGTCGATGTGGTCGGAAGTTACGTGCCGCTGACCCGAAAACAGAATAACTATTGGGCGTGCTGTCCGTTTCATGAAGAAAAGACGCCGTCATTTTCCGTCTCACCCGACAAGGAGTTTTTTTATTGCTTCGGTTGCCATGCGGGCGGTGACGTTTTTCAATTTGTGCAAAAGATAGAAAACATTTCGTTCCCGGAATCCGTGGAAAAACTGGCGCAACGGATCGGCTTGGAAATTCCCAAGGCGGATCTGTCACCGGCCGAGCGCAAGCGGGAAGAAGAGCGGCAACGATTGTATGAGATCTGCGATTTGGCGGCTGACTATTTTCATAATTGTCTGACGAAAACACGCATGGGCGCTGTAGGGATTGACTATTTTAAGAAACGAGGCCTATCCGCGCAGACCATTGTCGATTTTAAACTCGGCTTTGCGCCGCCGCAGTGGGACCGCTTGTATCATGATTTTCGCGAACGCGGTTACCGGGAAAAAGATTTGATTAAAAGCGGTTTGTGCTTGACGAAAAACGGGAAAACGTATGATCGTTTCCGCGGGCGCTGTATGTTTCCGATTCGCGACAATAAAGGCCGTGTGGTGGCTTTCGGCGGGCGCATTGTCGAAGAAGGTGAGCCGAAGTATTTAAATTCACCGGAATCGCCGATCTTTCATAAAGGCGACCTGCTCTTCGCGATGGAACGGGCCCGCAAAGAGATACGCAGAACAAAACAGGCGGTGCTGGTCGAAGGTTACATGGATGTCGTGGGCGTTCACAATTTGGGAGTGACCAATGTCGTCGCTTCTCTCGGTACGGCATTCACGCAACGTCAGGCGCAACTGTTGCGCCGCATTTGCGATGTGGCAATCGTCGCGTATGATATGGATCGCGCCGGCCGCGAAGCGACTCGACGGGCGATTGCCATCGCGCGCGAGACGGGTTTGAAACTTCGTATTGCGACACTTCCCGACGGGAAAGATCCGGATGAATACATTAAACAACACGGCGCTAAAGCGTGGGAAGATGTCATTACCATGGCGCAAAACGTGTTGGATTACCGGCTGGATGAAATCCTTGCTGCTCACGACGCGACCAGTACTGACGGCAAAAATATGATTGTTCAGGAATTTATTCCGGAAATCATGCAAACGGATAATGCCATTACGATCGACAGTTATCTGCGGCGTTTGGCGACGCGCTTACGCATGAATGAAAATATTGTGCGCAGTGAAGCACAAAAAATCGCCAAAACGCAAGCGAAAAGCGTGTACATCGCGCCGGTGGGCAATCGGGCGGAAGCGGCCGATGCGCCGCGCGCCACTGCCGATCCGGCGGAAGACGATGCGATGCATCTGCTGTTCAGCGGGTCGGCGCAACGCCAAGAACTCCTCGATCAGTTGACGACGGAGGATTTTATCGATCCGCTGTGGAAAAAAATTTTTGCCTTTTTACAGACGACGGCAAATGACACTGTGAATGCGGCGCAAATCGGTCGGGAAATTCCTTTGACGGCCGACGAGCAAGCACGGCTTTCGGGTGTTATAATGGATGGGCTGACGCCACGAACCACCGACGTGGCATTACTTATCCGACGTCTCCGCAAGGCGACGCTGGTGCGTTCCTATAATGCGCACAGAAAAGCGGCCGAACAGTATAATCAGGCGGGAGATGTCGAAGCGTTTCGCAGGGAAATGGAATTAGTCGTAGAAATTTCGCAAACGATCCATTCCTTGTGATGAGTGGTAAAGGAGGCGCCATGCAAGCAATGGAGAAAGGCAATCGCGCGCACGTCGCAAGTCTTGTAGCCCGCGCGGATAAGCAGGGGAACCTTGCGTACAGCGTTTGGCAAGAGTATGCGGTGCAGCAGGGGTTTTCGTATCGTAAATGGGACCAGATGCTCGCCGCGCTGGCCAAGCGGGGACTTGTTCTTTGCGCGGTCACATCGCCCGCCGCCGCGCAGGCGGAGGCGACGGAAGCGTCCGGCAGTCGCGTCGATGACGCGGTGCAAACCTATTTAAAAGAAATCGGTCAGGTTGACTTGTTAACCGCTGACGAGGAAGTGGAACTGGCGCAGCGTATCGAAGCCGGCCGCGAGGTGGAAGGCTACACGAAACGCGAGCAGCGCGAGCTGGAAGCGGATGCCGATATGGCACGCAAAGAGCTTTCCGATGCGAATCTGCGGTTGGTAGTCAGTATTGCCAAAAAATACCACGGTCGCGGTTTGCCGTTTTTGGATTTGATCCAGGAAGGCAATCTCGGTTTACTGCGAGCGGTGGAAAAGTACGACTATACAAAAGGATTTAAATTCAGCACGTATGCGACCTGGTGGATTCGTCAGGCCATTACGCGGGCGATTGCCGATCAGGCACGCACGATCCGTGTTCCGGTGCATATGGTAGAAACGATCAATCGGATGAACCGATTGACCCGCCAGATCGGACAGGAAAAGGGACGCGAGGCGACGATTGAAGAAGTCGCCGAAGCGATGGAAGTAACGGTTGAGCGAGTACGAGAGATCCGAAAAATTGCGGAAGAACCGGTTTCGTTGGAAAAACCGGTCGGGGAAGAGGAAGATTCCCATTTAGGTTCGTTTATTGAGGATCGCGATGCGGTGGCGCCGGAAGAAGCAGTGGCGGAAACATTGCAGCGCGAACAAATTGAAGCGGCGCTTAATACGCTGCCTGAACGCGAACGCGAAGTCATTTACCTGCGCTTCGGTTTGCGTGACGGCAAACATCGTACGCTGGAAGAAGTCGGACGATATTTTGACGTTACACGTGAGAGAATCCGGCAAATCGAACGCAAAGCATTGGAAAAGCTGAAAACGAAAGAAAAATTATTGCGCTGATTTAAGGAGAGAGATTTTTGAAACAAAGCAAGTACGGAGCTGTGGAAGAGGAAGGAACTATGACGGCAACTAACCAAACCAAGACGACAAAAAAACAGACGCGCCTGACGGTGCCGGAACGAATCGAAATGGCGCGGCAAAATTTGATCGAATGGTATCAGTCAAAGCCGCAAGGTACTGCCGCCGCATCTTCCATTTTGGCTCCGCATCATTTTTCGAAACGCAGTCGCACATTGTTGACGCAGCAATTACAGGAGGCGGGTTTTCCGCTTGCGATCACGGAAGATGATCAAGTTACCGTGACGGAACCGGCAGAAATCCCCTCAAAGAAAACTAAACAAAAAGCAGGCACCGACAAAAAAGCGACCGCATCCAAAACTAAAAAGAAGAGTAAAGGGAAGGTATCGAAACGCACCGTCGCCGCCGATGATGCCCAATCGATGCAACGGCTGATCAAAGAAGGCGCCAGCCTTGATCAGATTCTGATGCTTTTGGTGGAACGCGGCCGTCGTGACGGCGTGTTGACGTATGAAGAAGTCATGGATGCCTTCGAACGGTTTGATTTAAGCGCGGAAAAAATTGAAAAAATTTACGCTCGCTTCTATAAAGAGAATATTGAAATGGTCAACAGCGAAGAGAAGGAAGAGGCGCTGGCGGAAGAGGATGAAGACGAAGACAGTGAAGCGCGCGAAGCGCGTAAAGCGGCATCGGAAAACTTGCAGGATGGCAATGACAATATCCATTTAGATGATCCGGTACGCATGTACCTTAAAGAAATCGGTCGTGTGTCACTGTTAAAAGCGCCGGAAGAAGTAGCGCTTGCCAAACGTATCGAAGCAGGCAAATTGATTATGGAAGCGCAGGCGCAACGACAGGCCGTGATCCGTTGGGTGACGGTGATGGCGCAGGTAAGTGATGCGCAGGGTGAAATTCCGTATACGGCGTTCCAAGTTCCTTCCGAATTGGAATGGAACGAAACGACGGCGGATATTTTGCAAACATCATTGGACATTTTGCAGATGAAGCCTGCGGACGGATTAAATATAGAGCAAGCGGTAGAAATGGCGACGGCCATGGCGGAACTTCCGTCCGATGAAGAAAACGCGGAGACAACGCCGAGCGAAGCCTTTTTATCACCTGACGAAGTGCAAAGCCGGTTGGAGGCAGGGCTCGTCACGGATGAAATGCGCCACAACGAGGGCAGCGTTTTAGCGGACGCGCATTTTGCCAAGCAGGATCTGACGGATGCCAATTTGCGTTTGGTCGTCAGTATTGCGAAACGCTACGTCGGCCGGGGCATGCAATTTTTGGATTTAATGCAAGAAGGTAATCTCGGTTTAATCAAAGCCGTCGATAAATTCGACTATAAAAAAGGTTACAAATTCAGCACGTATGCGACCTGGTGGATTCGCCAGGCGATTACCCGCGCGATCGCCGATCAGGCGCGTACGATTCGTATTCCGGTGCATATGGTGGAAACCATCAACAAACTTTCGCGAACGGCCCGCAATTTATTGCAGGAGCTGGGACGCGAAGCAACGCCGGAAGAAATCGCCGAGCAAATGGACATTACCGTGGAACGTGTGCGCGAGATCATGAAAATTTCGCAGGAACCGGTTTCGTTGGAAACGCCGATCGGTGAAGAAGAAGATTCCCACTTGGTGGAATTTATCGAAGACCGCAATGCCGTCGCTCCGGAAGAAGCAGCTTCCGCCATTTTGCTCAAGGAGCAGGTCGATGATATTTTGCAAGGTCTTACCAAACGCGAACGGGAAGTTATCTATTTGCGTTTCGGGTTAAAAGACGGTAAACAGAGAACGCTGGAAGAAGTCGGGCAATACTTTGACGTTACGCGCGAACGGATTCGTCAGATCGAGCGCAAAGCCTTGGAAAAATTGCGCAGCCGCGGGAAACGCGAGAAGATTACCGACTACCTCTGATGTTTGACAGGTCTTTATATGCTTTTGTATAATAGAAAAGTATATTTATACACCGGGCCTATAGCTCAGGGGTAGAGCAGCCGGCTCATAACCGGTCGGTCCCTGGTTCGATCCCAGGTGGGCCCACCACATTGCATTGTAGGACGACTGCGGTCGTCCTTTTTTGTCGGAAGGAGTTCTTGTATGCAGGATGGCGCAGCGCCTTCTGTGACGTTGTCACCGCGTTTGCAAACCGTGGCAGATGCCGTGCCCGTATGCGGTACCGTAGCCGATATCGGTAGCGATCACGGCTACGTGCCCTTGTACCTGCTCGAAAAAAAGCGGGCGCGTCACGTCATCGTCAGCGATTTACGGCAAGGACCGTTGGCCAAAGCGCGGCAAAACTTTTGCCGGACGCACTGCAGCGCGCAGGCGGATTTTCGCCTGGGCAGTGGCTTGGAAATATTGCAGGCGGGCGAGGCGGACGGTATTATTTTGGCGGGCATGGGCGGTCCGTTGATGCGGGAACTTTTACAGGCGCGGCCGGAAGTGTATCAAAAACTGGCATTTATTATTTTGCAGCCGATGACGGGTCAGGCGATGTTGCGACGAAGCTTGCGGAAACTTGGTCTGAAAATTGATCGGGAATGGCTTTGTGAAGAAGGTAAACACCTCTATGAAATCATTCGTGTCGTTCCCGGGAAGCAGGATCTGCCGGAGAAACTCGCGGCGGTCGGACCCTACCTTTGGGAAACCCGCGCGCCGCTGCTTTCCCGTCATCTGCATCGGTTAATTCAGCGCGCGCAAGCCCACCGTAACGGCTTATTGCACGCGAAAGAGCGATCCTCGGCACGGCAGGCGGAATTATATTCGTTGGAGAAACATATCGCACAGTGGAAGGAGATGCTGCAGCAATGCGAATCCGAAAGATAATGCAGGCGTTGGAAGAATGGGCGTCGCCGAAATTGGCGGAAGACTGGGACAATGTAGGGCTGCTGGTTGGTGACCCGGAGACGGAAGTGACCGGTATCTTAACGGCGCTTGATGTCACAAAGGAAAATATACGTTATGCGAAAGAGCATGGTATCAACCTCATCGTCGCGCATCATCCGATTCTGTTCAAACCGTTGAAACAATTGGTTGCGGGAGATCCGGTCGCGGACTTGGTGCGACTTTTGGTGCAAAATGATATCGCCTGCTACGCCGCGCATACGAATTTGGATATTGCGACCGCGGGCGTAAATGATCTACTGGCGGAACAAATCGGGCTTGTCGATGTGGAAGGACTTGTACCGGTGCATCACGAGCCGTTTTACAAAGTGGCGGTATTCACCCCGCAAACGCATGCGGACGCGGTGCGCGTCGCTATGGGGGATCACGGCGCCGGCGCGCTCGGCGATTACTCGCATTGCACGTTCAGTACGCAGGGGCAGGGACGCTTTTTACCGTTATCCGGCGCGCAGCCTTTTTTGGGAAATCCGGGGCAAATGGAAACGGTCGAAGAAGAACGCGTGGAAGCCATCGTGCCGGCACAGGACTTAAACACAGTGCTCCGCGCGATGCTGGCCGCGCATCCCTACGAAGAAGTGGCGTATGATGTGTATCCGTTGGAACGACCGCGGGAAACGTCCTACCTGGGGCGGATCGGTCGCTTTCCCAAAACGTTGTCGCTGGAGGAAGCACTTAGGCAAATTCAAACTACTTTAGAAATTCCGGTATTGCGGTATGCCGGGCAAAGTGAAACCGTTGAGCGCGTTGCGCTTTGCAGCGGTGCCGGTATGGAATTTGCCGATGCCGCGGTGCAGCAGGGGGCGGATTTATATTTGACCGCCGATGTCAAATACCACGAGGCGCAGCGTGCCGCGGCGCAAGGAATCGTGGTAGTCGACGGACACCATTACCACACGGAGATCAAAATTGCTGATCGTCTGGCGGAGTATTTGACCCAAGCGCTTGCGACGGAAAACGTACGCTTGAACATTGTCGCTGATCCCGTGCGGGCGGATATATTTTCATTTTGGGGAAATTGACGGTATTGTAAAAAAATGATATGCTAACAGAACGAGTACGAAAGACAATCGCGAGCGTAGGCTCGAGGAAAGTCCGAGCTCCGCAGGGCAGAGTGCCGGATAACGTCCGGCGAGGGTGACGTCAGAGATAGTGCCAAAGAAATGTAAACCGCCGGTAACGGTAAGGGTGGAACGGTATGGTAAGAGCATACCGGCGGCGGGGTAACCCGTCGGCCAGGTAAACCTCACTCGGGGCAAGACCGAATAGAAAAGGGATGAAGTTGCCCGCTGACCTTTTGGGTGTGTCGCTTGAACAGTCGAGTAATCGGCTGTCTAGAAAGATGATTGTCACGTGTAAACGTACAGAACTCGGCTTATTGACTACTCGTAATAAAAAATCCGCAGCAGCGGATTTTTTATTTTTATTTCCATTCCTTAGAAAAATGTTTGCGATATCCGTGTTCAATCACTTTTGTGCGGCGGTAAACTTGACATACCGACAGAAAATAGGTATGATATTGATACAGAATTTCTATATTTTTCGATATACATTACATGAGGTGATACCCAATGGCAAATATTACAGAAATTACCACTGCACAAGAATTTGAATCGGAAGTAAAAGCTGAAAAAGGCGCTGTATTGGTTGATTTTTGGGCTTCGTGGTGCGGCCCGTGTAAAATGATTACGCCGGTAGTTGATAAGCTCGCGGAAGAATATGCGGGCAAGGTCAAAGTTGTCAAAGTGAATGTGGATGAAGGCGGCGATCTCGCCGGTCAAATGGACGTGATGGGCGTACCGAGCCTCATTTTCTTCCAGAACGGCGAAGAAGTAAAACGAATCGTCGGTAATCGTCCGGATGAACTGAAAGCGGCATTTGCGGAATACGCAAAATAAAATAATTTTACGCAAACGGCACTTCGGTGCCGTTTGTTTTTTTGTAAAAAACGGATATAAAAATAAGGCATCGCAAGTAATTTATCTTGCATTTGATATGGGCATTTGTTATACTATCTTAGTGTCAGTATGTTAAGAAAAGAGGTGCAACTGTGAAGAAAGGAATTCATCCCGAATATCATCCGGTCGTATTCCAAGACGCCGGCGCGGATTACGCGTTTTTGACTCGTTCCACCATGACGTCGAGCCAGACAATTAAATGGGAAGACGGCAACGAATACCCCCTGGTCAACGTGGATATCAGTAGCAAATCGCATCCGTACTATACGGGCCAGCAGCGTTTCGCGAAAGCGCGCGGCCGTATTGAAAAATTCAATAAACGATACGGCAAAGAGAGCGAATAAAAGGGTAGGCAGGCGCGTACAGTGTCTGTCTATTTTTATACATAAATGAAAGTAGGAATTTGGTGAAAAAAGCTTATGTAGGAGGTCAGGCGGTCATCGAAGGTGTGATGATGCGCGGGCCGGAGTATGTTGTCACGGCGGTTCGTGATGCCGGCGGCGAGATCATTGTGAAAAAGGACAGGGCTTTGCCTTTGGGCGTGAAGTATCCGGTTTTAAGCAAGCCTTTGCTGCGCGGTATGGTGGCGCTGTACGAATCGCTTGTGATCGGCATGCGCTCCCTGATGTTTTCGGCGCAGGTCGCGGGCGAAGAGGACGAAAAGCTCGATGACAAAGAGATTTATATTACGATGGCGGTGTCGACTGTGTTTGCCGCGGTTTTATTTTTGGCGATTCCGACATACGCGGCGAAATTTATCCCGGGTACGGGTTCCAACCATATTCTGTTGAATCTGGCGGAAGGAATCCTGCGGCTCCTGATCTTTTTAGCGTATTTATACGGTATCTCACGAACGAAAGACATTCAGCGCGTGTTCGAGTATCATGGCGCCGAGCATAAAACGATTTACTGCTATGAAAAAAATTTACCGCTGACGGTCGAAAATGTCCGTCCGCAATCCCGATTGCATCCGCGTTGCGGTACAAACTTTTTGTTGATGGTTGTGATTGTCAGCATTTTTGTATTTGCTTTTTTAGGCTGGCCAAGTTTGTGGGAGCGCTTTCTTTCCCGCATCATTTTGATGCCGGTCGTAGCGGGTCTTGCCTACGAATGGATTCGTCTGGCTGCGCGCAGCGACAATTCAGTGGTGCAGGCATTGGTGAAGCCGGGGCTGTGGTTGCAGAATATTACCACTCGTCCGCCGGATGACAGTCAGATCGAAGTCGCTATTGCCGCGATGAACGCGGCAAAACCGCAGGAGGAATATGTTAGAGGATAAATTACAAACGGTGGAAGATACCTTTTTGGATTTAGAGCAGCAAATCAGCGATCCGGACGTTATCGCGCAGCAGGCAAAGTGGCGCGCGTTGATGCAACAGCACGCCGCCTTGGCGGAAACGGTCGAAACGTTTCGCGAGTACAAAAAAGCCGTGGCCGGTATCCGTGAAGCGGAAGAATTGCTGAACGATAAAGACCAGGACGCGGATATGCTGGCTCTGGCCAAAGAGGAACTTGCCGAGAATAAACAGGCGAAAACGGAACTTGCCGAGCGGTTGAAAATCTTATTATTACCGAAAGACCCCAACGATGAGAAAAATGTCATCGTGGAAATCCGCGCCGGTGCCGGCGGTGATGAGGCGGCTTTATTCGCCGCGGAATTAATGCGCATGTATACGCATTACGCCGAAGCGCAAGGCTGGCATTGTGATTTGATCGATTGGAATGAAACCGGTTTGGGCGGCTATAAAGAAGTCGTCTTTTCGATCACGGGAGCCGGCGCGTATTCCAAATTGAAATACGAAAGCGGCGTACATCGCGTGCAACGCGTGCCCGAAACCGAAAGCGGCGGTCGTGTCCACACATCGACGGTGACGGTGGCCATTTTACCGGAAGCGGAAGATGTGGAAATCGAAATCAAACCGTCGGATCTGCGCATCGATACGTATTGCGCATCGGGGGCAGGCGGTCAGTACGTCAACCGTACGGAAACCGCTGTACGCATTACGCATTTGCCGACCGGCCTGGTAGTGACCTGCCAGGATGAGAAAAGTCAGGCCAAAAACAAAGATAAGGCAATGCGCGTACTAAAAGCGCGCCTTTACGATTTAGCGCAACAGGAAGCGGATGCGAAACTGGCGGCTGACCGTAAGAGTCAAGTGGGAACCGGCGATCGTTCCGAACGCATTCGCACGTATAATTTCCCGCAAGGCCGCGTGACGGATCATCGTATCAATGTAACGATTTACCAGCTGCAGGCGGTACTTGACGGCGATTTGGAAGAATTATTATCCGGTTTGATTGCCGCGGATCAGGCGGCCAAACTGGCGGAAAGCGAGAACTGATGGCGAACGAGCTCTGGACGATCGGTCGTATGTTGCAATGGCTGGTGGCGTATTTTACCAAGCACGAAATCGAAAACCCGCGTTTGGATGCCGACTTATTGGTAGCGGAAGTGCTTGATGTCAATCGACTGTATTTGTATACGCACTTTGAACGTCCGCTCGAAGCGTCCGAACTCGCCCGACTGAAAACATATATTCAATGTCGCATCGAAGGCTACAGCGTCGCGGCGATCGTCGGTAAAAAAGAATTTATGCGCTTGCCTTTCGTGGTGACAAAAGATGTTTTGATCCCGCGTCCGGCGACGGAAACGCTCGTGGAAACGGTACTGGAGCACTGCGGTGAAACGCCTTTGCGGGTATTAGATATCGGTACCGGCAGCGGCGCGATCATCTTGAGCCTTTTGCACTATCGTCCGCAATGGACGGGCATCGCTTGCGATATCTCCGCCCCCGCCTTGGCGGTTGCGAGGCAAAATGCGGCACGTTTGGAAGTAAGCGATCGCGTGGAAATAATCGAGAGTGATCTTTTCCATTCCCTTGCCGATCAAACATTTGATATCATCGTGTCCAATCCGCCGTATATTCCCAATGGGGAGATTGAAGGCCTTGCGCCGGAAGTGCGGAACGAACCGATGACTGCGTTGCGCGGCGGAGAAGATGGCTTAGCCATCTACCGCCGAATGATTCCGGCCATGGTACCTCATTTGCGCAAAGGCGCACTTTGTGCGGTGGAGATCGGCGCGGAGCAGGGGGCTGCGGTAAGCGCTCTTGTGCGTGAAGTGAACGCGTTCAGCGAACCTGCCGTCAGGCAGGATCTGCAGAATCTTGATCGTGTAGTTTGGTGGAAACGGATATGAAAACAAAGTATGTAATAATTGATCACTCACGGCCGCTGGGGCCGCAGGTGGCTCCATGGGGCGAAATTCTGCGGGCCGGCGGCCTTGTCGCATTTCCGACGGAAACGGTATACGGGTTAGGGGCCAACGGCTTGGATAGTGAGGCGGCGAAAAAAATTTATGTTGCCAAAGGACGTCCGAGCGACAATCCGCTGATTTTACATGTGCTGGATCGCGACGGCCTGGCGCCTTTGGTAAAGGAAATTCCGCCGCTTGTTGACCGACTTATTTCCGAATTTTGGCCGGGACCGCTGACGTTGGTATTGCCGAAATCGGACATCGTTCCGACAACAGTGACGGGGGGCGGTGCGACGGTAGCTGTACGGGCGCCGAGTCAGCCGGTGGCGCGCGCTTTAATTGCCGCGGCAGGCGTACCTTTGGCCGCGCCCAGCGCGAATTTGTCCGGACGGCCGAGTCCGGTGACCGCGCCGGCGGTGCGGCATGACTTGGACGGCAGAGTGGATGTCATTTTAGATGACGGCGCTTGCCGGATCGGCTTAGAATCGACCGTGGTATCACTGCAGGAGAATGAACTTGTCATATATCGACCGGGAGCGATTACCTTGGAAATGCTGTCCGCCTTTGCGCCGACGCGTTTGGATACGGCGCTTGTCACAGGTCAAGGCATTCCGAAAGCGCCGGGCATGAAGTACCGTCATTACGCGCCGCGTGTACCGGTGTATTTATATACGGGAGAAACTGAAAAAATTCGCGCTGCGCTGGCAAAAACGTACGACCCTCGCCGCGGCTACCTGGTAAGCGCCGAGACGGCGCGCGCCTTACCTGCCGGTGAGAATATCTATATTTGGGGCGAGGCAGCTGACGCTGCAGCGTATGCGGCGCATTTATACCAGGGCTTATTGTATCTTGACGAGACGGCGGCGGAGGAGGTTTATGCCGAAGGTATTTCCGATCAGGGCATCGGGCTTGCGGTCATGAATCGCCTTTTGAAAGCGGCCGCGTACCAGGTTCGAGAGGTGAAATAAATGAAAGTCGTATTTGTATGTACGGGCAATACCTGTCGCAGTCCGATGGCGGAAGCGATGTGGCGATATTTAATGAAAGATGTTACTGACGATTCACACACGGTCCATTCGGCGGGCTTGGCACCGGCCATCGGTATGCCGGCGGCGCCGTTGGCAGTGGCGGAATTGTCACGTCGTGAGATTCCGTTTTCCGGGCATACCGCAAAAGCATTGACACGGGACATGTTACAAAATTCGGATGCGGTCGTGGTGATGACGCAAAGCCAACGCGATCTTTTACGGCGCTCGTTCGGTGAGCTGGAAAAGAAAATCCAAACACTTGGCGAATGGAGCGGTTTGGGCGGAGAGATCCCCGATCCTTTCGGCGGTGACGCAAGCTTGTATGCGCAATGCGCAAGCTCGATTTGGGAGCATCTCGCAGCGGCGAAACAAAGACTCTATCCGGAGCATGGCGACACAAAATAAGTGTACTTTTTATGCCCTTACCGTCTGTTTTATGGTAGGATAGAACTACCAAGGAGGGATATGATGAAGATAGTGATCGGCAGTGATCATGGCGGATTTCATTTGAAAGAAACGATTCGTCGTGAACTCGCAGAGGAAGGTTATGAAGTAAAAGATGTGGGGACTCACTCGTTAGATTCTTGTGATTATCCCTTAATTGCGCAGGATGCCACTGCGGCGATACTCGCCGGTGAAGCCGAGCTGGGCATTTTGATTTGCGGCACGGGGATCGGGATCGGCATCGCTGCCAACAAAGTGCCGGGCATTCGTGCCGCGCTTTGTCATGATGTCTTTTCCGCGAAAGCATCGCGCGCGCATAATAATGCCAACATTTTGACGATGGGAGAGCGCGTCATCGGACCGGGCTTGGCGCTGGAAATCGTACACGCCTTTTTGGAAGGTCAATTCGAAGGCGGTCGTCACGAGCGTCGGGTGAATGAAATTACAGCACTGGAACAGGGAGGCGCTGCACATGAGTGAAATATATGAACAGACCAAAGCGGCTTTTACCGAGCTTTGCGAGATCGCGCAATTTGCTCCGCAGGACGTAATCGTGGTTGGCGGTTCATCCAGTGAAATTCGCGGCGGTCATATCGGCAAAGACAGCTCCGCGGAAGTGGGCGAAGAAGCGATCAAGGCATTGATGGAAGTGGCGCAGGCGCAACATTTGGAACTGGCGATTCAATGCTGCGAACATTTAAACCGCGCGCTGGTTGTCGAACGCAAAACGGCGGAACGCCTACATTTGCAGCAAGTCACGGTCGTGCCGTGGCTGCATGCGGGCGGTTCTTTTTCTACCAATGCGATGGCGCTTTTTAACGATCCGGTCGTGGTGGAAGAAGTATCGGCGGCGGGCGGCTTGGACATCGGTTGCACGATGATCGGCATGCATTTGCGTCGCGTGGTAGTGCCGGTACGATTGCAGCAAAATCATATCGGGTCGGCTTTGGTAGTCGCGGCTCGAACAAGATTTCCGCTGATCGGAGGCGAACGAGCCCGGTATACAAAAGCATAAAATTTTCATTGAGTAGGAGGATGATCATGCGAAAATTACGCGAACAGGATGCAGAATTATTTGCTTACATTACCGATGAATTGCATCGGCAGCAAAACAAATGGGAACTGATTGCTTCAGAAAACTTTGTCAGTGAAGCAGTCCTCGAAGCCCAAGGCAGTATTTTAACGAATAAATACGCTGAAGGGTATCCGGGAAAACGTTACTACGGCGGCTGCCAATTTGTCGATAAAGTAGAGAATTTGGCGCGCGATCGAGCCAAAGAACTGTTTGGCTGTGACCATGTTAACGTGCAGCCACATTCCGGTTCACAGGCCAATTTCGGTGTATATTTCGCGTTGCTCAAGCCGAATGACACGATCATGGGCATGGACCTTTCCCATGGCGGCCATTTGACCCACGGCAGTCCGGTCAATGTTTCGGGCAGCTACTTCAATGTCGTTTCCTACGGGGTGGATCGGGAAACGGAACGTATCGATTATGACGCGATGGAAAAAATCGCCCGCGAAGCGAGACCGAAGCTGATTATCGGCGGCGGCAGCGCGTACTCGCGGATCATTGATTTTGAACGTATGGCGGCGATTGCGCATGCCGTCGATGCAATTTTCATGGTGGACATGGCGCACATTGCAGGTCTTGTCGCGGCGGGTGTACATCCGAGTCCGGTGCCGTTTGCCGATATCGTAACAACGACTACGCACAAAACTTTGCGCGGACCTCGCGGTGGTATGATCATGGCGACGGAAAAATATGCGAAGGCCGTTGACAAAGCGATTTTCCCGGGCATCCAGGGCGGGCCGTTGATGCATGTCATTGCCGCCAAAGCGGTAGCTTTCGGCGAAGCATTGCAGCCGGAATTTAAAGCCTATGCGAAACAGATTATCGCCAATGCCAAAGTACTTGGCGACACATTGGTGGAAAACGGTTTGCGTGCCGTCACGGGCGGTACGGACAATCATTTGTTGCTGATTGATGTACAAGGTCTCGGGATCACCGGCAAAGACGCGGAACATGTTTTGGATGAAGTGGGCATTACCTGTAACAAGAATACGATTCCGTTCGAAACGCAAAGTCCGTTCATCACGAGCGGTATTCGTCTCGGTTCGCCGGCCTTGACGACACGCGGTTTCAAGGAAGAAGATTTCAAAACGGTAGGGCGTGTGATCGCGTCTGTTTTGAAAGCACCGCAGGATGCATCCGTCGCGGAAAAAGCACGTAAAGAAGTCGCGACACTTTGTGAAAAATATCCGATTTATAAATAACGGGAGCGCTTATGGCTGTACATATTCTGGATCATCCGCTGATTCAACATAAAGTCACTTTAATTCGTGACAAAAATACAAGTTCCAAAGATTTTCGTGAACTTCTGCAGGAAATTACATTGCTGATGGGTTACGAAATCACGCGTGATTTGCCATTGGAAGATGTCGAAGTGGAAACGCCGATCACTAAGACGATAGGTAAACGTCTGGCCGGCAAAAAAATGGGCATTGTGCCCGTACTGCGTGCCGGTCTCGGCATGGTTGAAGCGTTGCTTGATTTGATTCCGAGTGCGCGCGTCGGTCATATCGGTTTGTATCGTGATCCGCAAACATTGAAGCCGGTGGAATACTATTGCAAGTTGCCGTCCGATATCGGGGAGCGCTTTTTCATCGTTACTGACCCGATGCTTGCGACCGGCGGTTCGGCTTCAGCTGCGATTACGCTTTTGAAAGAGCGCGGTGCGAAAACGATTAAGTTGATGTGCCTTGTCGCGGCCCCGCAAGGCGTTGAAGTGGTACAAAAAGAACATCCCGATGTGGATATCTATGTAGCGGTTCTTGATGATCATCTTAACGAAAAAGGATATATTGTTCCCGGTCTGGGCGACGCGGGCGACAGAATCTTCGGCACTAAATAAAAAAGCTGCGCAAGCAGCTTTTTTATTTTACTTTATGTGAAATCAAAAGCTTTGCCGGGCAATGTATACTTATTAAAAATAATTTTGCGAGACGATATCAAAAAGGTAAAGGACTGTGGTATAATGAAAAATCATAAAACGAGGAGGTCCACCATAATGGCGGAGCGGACATTAGCGCAGTTGCGCCCGGGAGAAACGGGCGAGATTACACGTGTCGAGGGGCGCGGTAATGTGCAGCATCGATTGATTGATATGGGAGTTGTACGAGGGGCTCGGGCAACGGTGATGAAAGAGGCACCCCTGGGCGATCCGATCGAAATTAAAGTCAAAGGTTTTAACTTATCTTTACGCAAGGCAGAAGCCGAGATGATTTACGTAAAGACGCAGGAGGAACAAGATGAAAGCGATTAAAATTGCGTTGGCGGGCAATCCAAACTGCGGCAAAACGACGGTTTTCAATAATCTCACCGGGGCGCGTCAACATGTGGGCAACTATCCCGGTGTCACGGTGGAACGCAAAGAGGGCCATAAACGTTTTGCAGGCATTGACATGCTGTTTTTGGATTTGCCGGGCACGTACAGTTTGACCGCCCGTTCTTTGGACGAAGTGGTAGCTCGTAACACCATTATTAACGAACGTCCCGATGTGATCGTCAATGTCCAGGATGCTTCCAACCTGGAGCGTAACCTGTACTTGACCGCACAGCTTGTCGAGTTGGGACAGCCGGTCGTGATTGCGTTGAACATGGTCGACGTGGCAGACCAGATGGGCATCCATATCGATTTACGAAAATTAAGTGACGCATTGGGCATCACTGTCGTACAAACGGTAGGCAGCCGCAACGTCGGAACCGTTGCGTTGCTGGAAGATGTGGCGCGTGTTGCCAAGGAAGGCAAGGCGCCGCAGATTAAGATCGACTACGGTCCGACGCTGGAACATTTGATCACTACCATGACAACAGCGATCCAAGCCCAGACGGATATTCAGTATCCGATACGCTGGCTGGCGATTAAGCTGTTGGAAAATGATCAGGAAGTACAAGAAGCGTTGCAACAACGCGGCGGTATGGAAGACGTACTCAACTTGGCGCATTGTTTACGAAATTCATTACCGAAAGAAATTGACGCAGAATTTATTTTTGCGGAAAAGCGCCACCAATTTGCAGTACAGATATTTCAACAGGCGGTAACGGTAGACCCCACATTACATGAAACACGTTCGGATAAAATCGATAAAGTATTGACGCATCGCTTTTTCGGACCGCTTATTTTTGCGGGTATGATGTGGCTGCTGTTTAACGCGGTATTCACATTGGGGGCGTATCCGCAGGAATGGCTCGATGGAGTGATTACAGACTTCGGCACTTGGCTTACCACCGTTTTGCCGGAAGGAGCCATCCAATCGCTTGTTGTGGACGGAATTGTTGGCGGCGTCGGCGCGGTTTTGAGTTTCTTGCCTTTGATTTTAATTTTATTCGCTGGCATTGCGCTTTTGGAAGATAGCGGTTACATGGCGCGTGCCGCGTTTATTTTAGATCGCATGATGCATGCGGTAGGTTTGCACGGCAAGTCGTTTATTATGTTGCTGCTGGGTTTCGGTTGTACAGTGCCGGCCGTCATGGGCACACGTTCGCTGGATAATCCGCGGGATCGTATGGTGACGATGTTGGTCGCGCCGATGATGAGTTGCGGCGCGCGTTTGCCGGTATATACGCTGTTGATCGGTGCTTTCTTTACCGCGAAGTGGGCGGGGACAGTGCTTTTCGGCATTTACATGCTGGGCATCGTGCTGGCGATTGTGCTGGCGCTGGCTTTCCGTAAATTTTTATTCCCGGGAGAAAGGGAACCGTTCGTTATGGAAATGCCGGAGTACCACGTTCCGACGCTAAAGGGTGTTTTGCTTCACATGTGGGAACGAGCGGTGCTATACTTTAAAAAAGCAGGCACGTTTATTTTGGCGGCTTCTGTGGTTGTTTGGTTTATTACCGTATATCCGCAAAATGTCCCGCTTGATCAGGATTATGACGCGTTGCGTGCCGCCGCGACACAGGAATATCAAACCCAAGCGGAAGCAGTGCTTGCGCCGTTTGCCATTAACGAAATCAATGAGAATCCGGCACTTTTCCAAGCGGTGGCAACGTTGGAAACCTTGCAGACGCAAAATGAGGAAGCGCTGGCCGCGGCGCAAGAAGAAGGAAACGCCGCCGAAGAAGAAACGCTTGCCAAGTCGTTTACCGCATATGGTCGGGAATTTCCGGTGGCGTTGCAATCGGTGGCCGAGACACAGCCGCAATACTACCCGTATGCGTTGGAATATTTTGCCTTAACGAAAGATCACGAAGAAGAAATGGCGGCGATTGATCGTGCGGAAAGTGCCGATCAACTTGCTCACAGCTATGCAGGACAATTCGGACACATGATCGAACCTGTCTTGCAACCGCTCGGCTTTAATTGGAAAATCGGCGTTTCGCTGGTAGCTGCTTTAACGGCGAAAGAAGTGTTGGTAAGTTCGCTCGGCACGATCTACAGCATGCAAGCCGATCCGGATGACAGCAGCGGTTTGATGGAACGTCTTGCCGCGGATCCCGCGTTTGATCCGTTGATTGCGCTCAGTCTGATGGTCTTTGTTTTGTTATACTGTCCGTGTCTGGCCGTACTCGCTGTGATGCGTCGGGAAACTGACTCGTTTCGTTGGCCGGCATTTGTCTTTATGTATTGTACGTCGCTTGCCTGGGTGTGCTCCTTTGTGGTTTATCAAGGCGGTCGGATGCTCGGATTTTGAGGTGAGAATATGCAAACTGTTTTTATAGGGGTGGCAGTGCTGGCGGCATTTGTCTACCTGACATGGCATTTTTGGCACGGTCTGCACGAAGAAAATTCCTGCACAAATTGCCCGGGGTGCACCGGTGACAAAAAAATGACAGGTTGCTCGTGCTGTTCCGCCGCTACTGGGGCACGCAAACAAAAATTATCGAAATAAAAAGAGCTGCGCAAAGCGCAGCTCTTTTTATTTATAAACGATCGACCGTCATTTTACTTTCTTTATGACGAGCTTTGAGTGGTCTCATCGGTTCGCCGATGGCAAGCGCTCCCATGGGCACGAAATTGGCCGGTACACGTGCTCCGTTGAGATAACGGGCATCTTTGCCGAGTTGCTGGATGGCACCGCAAATGTAGCAGGACCCTAAACCGAGCGCAGTGGCGGCCAGATGCATTTGGGTAACGATACAACCCGTATCGGCATTACGCAAACCGGAGGTCACTTTTTCATCAGCGAAAACAACGATCAGTGCCGGGGCATCATAAATCGGATTGCCTGTATTGCCGCGTTCTAACCATTCTTCCTCGAGCTTTTTCAACACACCTTCGGCCGTGATGACAGTCAAATGATAGGATTCATAACGACTCAACGAAATCGGCGCTGTGACACCGGCGTGCACAATATTCTCTAAAGCGTCGGCAGCTACGGGATTCGTCCGGTAATTTCGGGTAGATTGACGCAGGGCAAGCGCTTCTTTAAACTCCATATAGTCCTCCTATTTAAGTAACGCGGCTTCCCATTCCGTTTGGCGAAAACCGGTTAGAATATGGTCATCATCAATCACCAAGAGGGGCCGCTTGATCAGCATGCCGTCACGGGACAGCTCTTTGGCAAACTCTTCATCGGAAAGTGTCAGACGGCGTTTGGCCAAGCCGCTTGACCGATATAATTGACCGCTCGTATTGGCAAATTTTGTCAGCGGCTGATTGGTTTTTTTACTCCAGCGGAGAAGATCTTTTGCGGTCGGCGGATCTTCCACGATCAGTCTTTCTTCATAACGGATATTGTTATCGTCCAACCAGGCTTTGGCGCGTCGGCAGGTACTGCATTTCGGATAATAAATAAAAAGCATATCTATACCCCCCCCTTTTGCGTATATTATACCATGTTCATTTTTGCGATATAATGAAAACAGGAACACAAAGGAGGAATAGTAATGTCCAAAATTCGTGTTTATTTCGATTTCGTTTGCCCGTACTGCTACCATGCTTGGGGCAGTTTACGAAAATTACAGGAGCAAAAAGATATCTGCCTGGAGTGGTACGGCTGGGAAATTCATCCTGAATGGCGTAACCGTAAAGCCAAAGAAAAATATGCCGGCGAACGCGCGCGCGAACAGTTTGCTGAACTCGGTAAAGAGGCCGGCATTAATGCGACGACTGCCAGATGGGATGCGTCGAGCTTTGACGCCTTGCGTGTATTGGAACTCGCGCAGGAGCAGGGGAAAGCCGATGCCTGGGTTGACCGCGTCTACATCGGCGCGTATCAGGAAGAGGGCGATATGAGCGATCGCGCAACGCTCGCAAAGTGGGCGAAGGAGGTAGGATTGAGCGGCGCTGCCGAGGTACTGGCGGGGGATCAATATGCTGATACATTGAAAAAACATGATCAGCATTGTATGGAGATTGCGTTGGAGTATGTTCCTACCCTGGAAAAAGACGGCAAGATCATTGCCGATGGTGTTTTAACCTATACCGATATCGAAAAAGCACTGGCATAATGACAACAAAAAAGAGAGCCTTTCGGCTCTCTTTTTTGTTTAAATGCGGTTTGAGCTGTTGAGTACGTGTTTGATTTTGTGTTGTACCATGCCTTTAATTGCGGCACGACCGGCGCCCAAATATGTGCGGGGGTCAAAATCAGCCGGATGATTTTGCAAGTGTTCACGAATCGAAGCCGTCATCGCTAAGCGCAAGTCGGTATCGATATTAATTTTGCAAACGCCCATGGTACCAGCTTTACGCAGCATTTCTTCCGGTACACCGCGGGCACCGGCGACGTCGCCGCCATATTCATTACATTTTTCGACGAATTCGGGAATGACGGTGGAAGCGCCGTGCAAAACGATCGGATATCCGGGCAACAGTTCGGAAATGCGCTGCAGACGTTCAAAATCAAGATACGGTTCGCCTTTGAATTTGTACGCGCCGTGGCTGGTGCCGATCGCAATCGCGAGCGAGTCGCAACCGGTTCGCTCTACAAATTCGACAGCCTGATCCGGATCGGTGAAGCGAGCGTCACGCGCGGATACGGAGATATCGTCTTCGACACCGGCCAAGCGACCGAGTTCCGCTTCGACGACAACGCCTTTCGAATGCGCGTATTCAACGACCTTTTTGGTCAACGCGATATTTTCTTCAAAGGGATGTTTGGAGCCGTCGATCATGACGGAGTTAAAACCGCCATCAACGCAGGCTTTACAAATTTCAAAATCTTCGCCGTGATCCAAGTGCAGACAGATCGGCAGGCCCGTATCACTGACAGCGGCTTCCACCAATTTGACAAGGTAAATATGACGGGCATATTTACGGGCACCGGCGGAAACCTGCAAAATTAACGGTGACTGTTCTTCTTTCGCGGCATCGACAATGCCCTGGATGATCTCCATATTGTTGACATTGAATGCGCCGATCGCGTATTTCCCTTCATACGCTTTTTTAAACATTTCAGTAGAGCTGACAAGCGGCATGAGATAACCTCCTTAAGGCTAACGGAAATAATGAGATAAATGCCGTTCGAGAACGGCGTTCATATCCGGTGCAAGCGGCGCGCTGACGCGAACCGTTTGGCCGGTATATGGCTGCATGAAAGTAAGAGTAGCGGCATGTAAGGCTTGCCGCGTAAGAATATCTCGAGATCCTCCGTACAAATCATCTCCCAGCAGCGGGTAGCCGAGATGAGAGAGGTGCACGCGAATTTGATGCGTTCGTCCGGTTTTCAGACGGATACCGAGGTAGGAAAGTTGTTGATTCGCAGCTAAGCGTGTGACATAAGTAACGGCGGATTTGCCTGTCGTGAAATTTACTTCGCGTAAAATGATACTGTCTTCACGGCGGGCAATCGGCCAGGTGATTTCGGCGTACGGTGTAAAAAATCGACCGGGGACCAAAGCCCGATAGGTACGCTCGACCGATGCCAAGTGGTTGCGGTTGAGCGCATGTTGGGCCTGTGGCGATTTTGCCACAAGAACCAATCCCGAAGTGTTCCTGTCTAAACGTTGTACGAGATGCGGATACGCATCCGCATCATGCCGTTCGAAATACGCGGAAAGCGCATGCAGAAGGGTTTTTTCACGCTCCTTTGCCGTCGCGTGAACCAACATGCCCGCGGGTTTGTTGACGGCGATATATTGCGCATCTTCATAGCGAACATCCAGCGGTATATGCCAGGACGGCGGTCGCGCGGGAATGGCCCACTGCAGCGAGATTTCCGCGGCGCGCGGAGGAAGTGTGTGGAAATCGACACGTTCTCCGTTGCAAAAGACCGTTGCCTCTCTGCGTAAGCGGCGTCGTTCGCGTTGAGAGATCCCCAATAAACGTAATTGCTGACTGACGGTTTTGCCTGCCAGGGCATCCGTCACTATCCATTTCATCGGCATAATTCTATTATAATATGAAAAGCCTGTACTTGCGGCGTTTTTCGCGTCGATGTGATGACATGTGACAAAGTCGCAAAACACGGTTCGCGGTTGCAAATATGGTATAATGACATGTATTTGAATATAGTATAGCATAATGGGAGGAATCTATGAGCAAACCTCGCCTTGTCTTAATTGACGGTAACAGTTTACTGTATCGCGCGTTCTTTGCGCTACCGGTGTTAACTGATCCGCAGGGAAATCCGACGAATGCGGTATACGGTTTTTTACTGATGTTGGCCAAAGTATTTGAGGATCTTAAGCCGACTTACTTAGCGGTGGCATTTGATAAAGGAAGAGTGACGTTTCGCAATGAGCTGTATGCGGACTATAAGGGAAATCGACCGGATGCCCCCGATGATCTCGCACCGCAGTTTGGTCTGATCCGGGAAGTGCTGCAGACACTCGGGATCGCGCAATACGAAAAAGAAGGCTACGAGGGCGACGATCTGATCGGCACGCTCAGTAAACGCTACCGCGACGAATGCGATGTCGCTATTATCACCGGAGATCGCGATACATTGCAGCTGGTCGACGATGCCACTACCGTGTATCTGACGAAACGGGGCGTGACGCAGTTGGAAGCGATGACGCCGGAGACGGTGTTGGAAAGCACGGGTGTCACTACCGAGCAAATCGTCGACTGGAAAGCGCTCATGGGCGATACCTCCGATAACATTCCGGGCATAGCCGGTATCGGTCCAAAAACAGCGTCCAAGTTGCTACAGCAATTTCTGACGCTCGATGAAATTTTTGCCCGTTTGGATGAGGTCAGCGGTAAAAAACTGGTTGAACGATTGACGGAAAATAAAGATATTGCCTACGTTTCTCGCGAACTTGCGACGATTAAAACGGATGTGGAGATTTCGACCGACTTATCCGAGATGGAACCGCAGGGACGTGTCGATGAAGCGCGTACACTGTTCGAGCGACTCGGTTTTCGCAGTATGCTCGGAAAAATGCAGGCAGCGCATATTATCGCCGGAGATGAAGGCCTGTTTGCGCAACCGTTGCAGGAAGAACCTGCCGACATGGTTGTCGTTACCGATGCGAAACCGAGCGTGTTAAAAGATGCGGATCGCGTGGCGGTCAGCGTGACAACCGCGGGTAAAATTCCGCATCTTGCATTGAAAGAACTCGCGGCGCTGGTGGACGATACGCTCTACTATTGGCAGGATGAATCCGCCACGGAAGCGCTCCGCATCCTTCTCGGCGGCGAAGCGCAGATTATTACCGACCGCGCCAAATTGCTGTACCAGGCGGCGGGCATTTTTACTTCGGTCGCAGAACTGTTTGACGTCACATTGGCCGCGTACGTATTGAATCCGACGCGCACCTCGTATCCCGTCACCTATTTAGCGGATGCCTACCACGTACCGACGCCGTATCCGTATGAGGACGGGGAAAAAATGCTGGCGGCTCGCGCCCAAATGTTTGCGCAGTTGGTAGAGCCGCTTACAGCGGAATTGAAAGCGAACGGCGCATGGGATCTCTACATGACGTTTGAGATGCCGTTGACGCAAGTGCTGGCGGTGATGGAGCATACGGGCATCGCGGTTGATCAAAATAAGCTGGCCGCGTTAAAAGGCGAGTTCACTGCGCAGGCGGAAACGCTTGCCGCTGAGATTTATGAATTGGCCGGGGAAACATTTAATATTTTAAGTCCGCAACAACTGTCGAATGTTTTGTTTACTAAACTGGAGTTACCGCCGGGACGCAAAACGAAGACCGGTTATTCGACGGATGCCGAGGTTTTGAACGGCTTGCTCAAGGAACATCCGATTGTGGCGAAAGTACTCAGCTACCGCACAATTACTAAATTGATTTCGACATATCTTGACGGGATCGCGGAATTGGTTGATCCGGAGACCGAGCGGGTGCATACGACCTTTAATCAAACGGTCACGGCGACGGGGCGGCTCAGCAGTTCCGACCCGAATTTGCAGAACATTCCCGTGCGTACGGAGGAAGGTCGCCGCATCCGTTCACTCTTTGTACCGGGCAAAGGTTTTAGCGGCTTCATGTCGGCCGACTATTCACAGATTGAATTGCGTATCCTCGCGCACCTTTCCGGGGATGAAAAACTGCGGGAAGCTTTCTTACATCAGGAGGATATCCACCGTCGCACCGCCGCGGAAGTGTTGCATAAAGATCCGAAAGACGTAACGGCCGCGGAACGTTCGCATGCCAAGGCGGTCAACTTCGGAATTATTTACGGCATCAGTGATTACGGTTTGGCGCGCGATCTCGGCATCAGCCGCGAAGAGGCGGGCGCGTATATTGAAAAATATCTCGAGCGCTATCCCAAGGTTCGCCAATATATGGCGGATTCGATTGCAGCGGCGAAAGAATCGGGGCGCGCGGAAACGATGTACGGACGTTTTCGCGTCTTACCGGATATTCACAGCCGCAATTTCAATCGGCGTTCTTTTGCCGAACGCACGGCTCTCAACACGCCGATCCAAGGGGCCGCGGCGGATATTATCAAGCGCGCGATGAATAATGTGTATTGGGCGCTGGTTCGTAACCAGCTGAAAAGTCGCATGCTGCTGCAGGTGCACGATGAACTCGTATTGGAAGTCGTCGAAGAAGAGCGTGAAATCGTTACGCAAATTTTAGAAATGCACATGCCCGGCGCCGCGGAACTGGCGGTGCCGCTGGTAGTAGATATTCACTACGGCACGAATTGGGAGATGGCGAAGTAATGCCGGAATTGCCGGAAGTGGAAGTCATTTGTCGCCAGCTGAACGAAGTGTTGCCCGGCCAGGAAATTACAGAGATAAAAGTTCATCTCGCCAAAGCCTTTGCGGATCCGCAAGGCTTACTCCCGGAACTGATCGGGACCCGTTTTACCGAGGTAAAGCGGCGTGGAAAATACTTGCTGCTCTATACCGAACGGTTGGTGCTCGTAGGGCACTTGCGAATGACGGGCGCGCTTTTATATCGGACGCACGACGCTTCGATTTCGCATGTACGCGTTGAAATCCGGCTCGCGCCGCCGGCTGTATTGTATTTTAAAGATGTGCGCACGTTCGGCGGCCTGACGCTGTTGCGCCGCGCCGATCTTACCATGTATCCGCCGCTGCTGAAATTGGGACCGGAGCCATTTTCTTCGCAGACATCGGAGCTTGTTTTATACACGGCTTCACGAGGACGCAAGGTGGCGCTTAAAACCTTGCTGTTGGATCAGCGGGTCATCGCCGGCGTCGGCAATATTTATGCGGATGAAGCATTATTTCTGGCCGGATTGCGACCGCAAATGCGCGCCGATCGTTTGACACGACCGAAAGCGCGGCGCTTACTGGCAGCACTCAAAACGGTCTTTACGGAAAGTATCGAGGACGGCGGCACGTCATTTCGGGATTACCGCGACAGTGCCGGTAAACGAGGCTTGCATGTGCAACGCCTTGCCGTATACGGGCGCAAAGGTTTACCTTGCAAACGGTGTCAACATCTGTTACAAAGCATTCATTTAGGAGGCAGAACGACAGTGTATTGTCCTCACTGTCAAAAATAAAAATGAAGAAAATCGGTCTCACCGGCGGCATTGCTTCCGGTAAAAGCGAAGTCAGTCGTTGGCTGCAACAACATGACGTACCGATCCTGGATGCGGATTGGGCCGCTCGCCTGGTGGTAAGACCGGGGCATGCGGTTTACGATGCCATAGTTGAAGAGTTCGGCGTGGGAATTTTACAACCGGATCAGCAGGTGCATCGTGCCAAATTAGCGGATGTCATTTTTAATGACAGCGCGGCCCGCAAAAAGCTGAACGCGATTATGCATCCGGCGATTTTGGATTGGTTTGAACAGGAGTCGGACCGACTTGCTGCGGCGGGTGAGCCGTTTATGGTGTGGGACATTCCGCTTCTGATCGATCTCGGCTGGCAAAACAAAGTCGATCAGGTGTGGGTGGTGCGCGCTACGCGGGCGCAGCAGATAGAACGCTTGCGTCTGCGCAACGGCCTTTCGGCAGAAATGGCGAAGCGGCGGCTGGCGGCGCAACTGGATCCGCAGCTGCGGGAAAATTTTGCCGATGTCATCATCGATAACAGCGGCAGCTTATTGGACACGCATCAGCAATTGGAAAGATTATTAAAAGACTTACGGGAAGAAACTCATGCGTAAACGAACTTGGTGGTCGCTTTTCATGCTCGTATTCGGCGTTTGGTATTTTTTATATGGAGCCGACTACATCGCGTACAACTATTTTCATAAAGTATCCTACCCGTCGCTGGTGGAAACCTATGCGGAGCAAAATGACTTGCCGCCCGAACTGGTAGCCGCCGTGATTTTTACCGAAAGCCGTTTTCAGGCGAATGCGGTTTCGCCCCGCGGCGCGATCGGTTTGATGCAGCTAATGCCGGTGACGGCTCATTGGATTGCCGAGCAGCGAGACACAAAAGTACGAAACCTTACCGATCCGGAGGAAAATATTGCCAACGGGACATGGTACTTACGTTATCTGTATGATCATTTTCACTCTCCCGTACTTGCCCTGGCGGCCTATAACGCGGGACGAGGTCATGTGGAGGAATGGATGGATACGTACGGGTGGCACGAACGTGCTCCTGCGGTAGAAGAAATTCCGTTTCCGGAAACACGTGAATTTGTAACGAGCGTATTACATTACCAGTCCATTTACGCGGATTATTTTCACCAACATGAGGACGAATAACATGGATAGTGCGACATATGAAAATCTATTAGCGGAAATGGAAAATGCGGTTGATTTGCCGACCGCGATTGGTTCATGGAAACGCCGCGAGCTTTCCGCGGAAGAGCGGGAGCGGCATATTTTATTTTGCTATGAAGAAGCTTCTTTCGGCTGGCGTATTTTAGGCTTGTATGCAGATGAAACCGCCGACTTTATGGTGAAATATGATTTGGGCCTTATCGTGCTGACGGATATTCGATTTACATATGACAGCGCGGCGGATTTTTGGAAGATTCTCCAAGCCGATTTTGTGCGAGTGGTCACAGATCGTTTTGTACGTCGCGATGAAACCGCATCCATATTAGTGAAAAACGCCGGTATTTTGGATTGGGAGAGCGAACATGGCATACCGGAAGCGTACCGCCGCTACCGTCGCGTTATTGTGCCTTCGGCGCCGATTCTCGGCTTAAACGGATCCTATATTATTTTGGCGTATGCCGATGCGACCAATACGAAGGGGATACTGTTTTTCTACAATGTATTTCGTGATGATTTTTTTGCCGAGACGAGAAATCAAGGTGTCCCCGGTATCGTGCACGATTTTGATGCGGCCACGGTAAAAGAACTTTCGCAAAAAATCGAGGCGCATTTGGCGGCGACTTTGTCCGCCTTGGACGGATGAAATTTGCGCTGCTTTTTTCGATATGATATAATGACATAAATAATTAATGGTTTTTTATGGGAGGAGTGAGCCGCGGCTCACTCTTTCTTGCAGTTACACACTTTGCAGGGAGGGATAACATGGCGCAGAAAAAAGTCGCAGTATGCGTAGAAGAATTGGCGGAACCGTTGGTGAAAGCGGCCGGAATGGAACTTGTCGATGTGGAATATGTGCGGGAGCAGGACTGGATCTTGCGAGTCTACATCGATAAAGAGGGCGGCGTGGATCTGACAGATTGCCAGACGATGAGTGAAGCACTCAGCACCGAGCTGGATAAGGCGGATTTTATTGCCAACAACTATTTACTGGAAGTATCGTCTCCCGGCATTGACCGTGTATTAAAAAAAGACCGTGATTTCGATCGTTATGCCGGTAGCGAAGTCGATGTGAAATTATACAGTGCCCGTGCCGGTCATAAAGAATTTACAGCGACGCTTTTAGGCTATACGGAGGCGGCGCTGCAATTGGAAACCGAAGCGGGAAAAGAAGAAATTCCACGTGCCGACATAGCGACGGTACGGTTGCACGTGTCATTTTAGCAGGGGGGAAGAAATGAATCAGGAACTATTACAAGCGGTGCAATTCTTGAAAACGGAAAAAGGTTTGCCCGCGGACGTTATATTCGAATCGCTTGAAGCGGTATTGCTCAGCGCATACAAACGCGAAACCGGAACGCATGCCGAAGCGACGGCGACGATTGATCGGGAAACGGGCGTGTACCATATTTTTGTGACCAAGACGGTGGTGGAAAACGTCGAAGATCCGGAATTGGAAATTTCGCTCACGGATGCGCAGGCATTAAACTCGGCATATGCGGTGGGCGATCTTGTGCAGCAGGAAGTGACGCCGAAAAATTTCGGTCGCATGGCGGCGCAGACCGCAAAACAAGTCATGACGCAACGTTTGAAAGAAGCGGAACGCAATGTGATCTACGATGAATTCGTCGGCCGTGAAGGAGATGTCCTGACCGGCATGATCGAACGAATTGACAATAAGACCGTATACGTCAGCTTGGGCAAGACGGAAGGCATTTTGCCTTCCACCGAGCAGATCCCCGGCGAACGGTACCGTCCGAAAAATCGATTGAAATGTTATGTGGTGGAAGTAAAGAAAACGTCCAAAGGACCGCAGATCATCTTGTCACGGACGCATCCGGGACTGTTGAAACGCCTCTTTGAACTGGAAGTACCGGAAATTTATGACGGTACGGTGGAAATCAAATCCGTGGCTCGCGAAGCGGGTTCACGTTCGAAAATATCGGTGTACTCCGTGGATGGAAACATCGATCCGGTAGGTGCCTGCGTCGGTCCGAAAGGACAACGCGTGCAAAATATCGTGGATGAGTTGCATGACGAAAAGATCGATATCGTGCGCTGGGATGAAGATCCGGCGCTGTATATCGCCAACTCACTCAGTCCGTCAAAGGTCATTTCGGTCAGCGTCTG
The DNA here is from genome assembly GCA_900556745.1 of uncultured Veillonellaceae bacterium. Lineage (GTDB taxonomy): Bacteria > Bacillota > Negativicutes > Veillonellales > Negativicoccaceae > Negativicoccus. The sequence continues at coordinate 18,249 of USPU01000002.1, read as the reverse complement.
GGATGAAGAAAAAACATCCCATGTTATTGTTCCGGATTACCAATTGTCGCTGGCGATCGGTAAAGCCGGTCAAAACGCACGCTTGGCGGCCAAACTGACAAATTGGAAGATTGATATTAAGAGTGAATCCCAAGCCGCGGAAGACGGTTTTGAAGACTTCTATGATGACGATGAGGAAGATTTGCTTGCGGAATTGGATGCGACCATGGGAGCGGCGCAGTCCGAAGAAACGTTGCCTGGCGATGAGGTGACCCCGCATGATGAAGAAAACTAAAAAATTACCGCTGCGACGTTGTGTCGGTTGCGGCGCGATGAAAGATAAACGGGATATGGTTCGCATCGTGGCTCCCGCGAGCGGAGAAATTAAACTGGATCCCACCGGCAAAGCGCCCGGACGCGGCGCCTACATTTGTCCCAGCGCGGAGTGTTTGGCAAAAGCATATACTTCGCACGGTTTAGAACGGTCGTTGAAACGCAATGTACCGGAGCAGGTGTACAAAGATCTGGAGGAGCAACTGGCATGAACTTGGAACGTGCGTTATCCCTATTGGGAATTGCTCAGCGTTCCGGAAATGTGATTTCGGGGAGTGACACCTTAATTAAAACGTTGCGCAATGGCGACGGAGAGCTCTTGATCATTGCTGCGGACTGTGCCCGTAATAATCGTGAAAAGCTGGTCCATTTGGCCGAACGCGAACAGATCGATTATTGCTTCACGGCCACGGCAACGGAACTGGGAGATGCGATCGGGAAAAACCGACGTGTCGCTGTGTTGATCATGGATCGGGGGTTGGCAAGGGCCGTTCGTGAACGACTGGACGAGTAAGGAGGAGTTATATGCAGAAATTTCGAGTCTGGGAATTAGCAAAACAATATAACAAGACAGATAAAGATATCATTTCGACATTGAAATCGCATAATGTGGAAGTCAAAAGCCATTTGAGTGTCGTAGACGAAAAAACCAAACAACTGTTGGATCGGGTGTATGCAGGTAAGCCGGCAACAGGTTCGACGGAAACCAAAGCCGCAGCGACCAAATCGGCGGCAGCCGCATCTCCCTCGACCCCAAAACAACCGCGTCGGCGTCGTCCGGCACGGACCGTGCGGTTTGATCAGCAATCGGGCAAGCCGAAAGAAGAGTTTTTAGTGGACGGCAAGGGACGTAAGCTGGAAACAAAGCCGAAAGTGCAACCGCGCCCGCAAAAAGTTGCGGCAAAGCAGGCGGCGAAATCGGCGCCTGCGAAGCAGGTCGCCGTTAAGCGTGCGGAATCGGCCAAAAAACAGGAACGCAGCGTCAATGTGCAGCAGCATGGCGGCGCCGATATCCGGCGTTCACCACAGAAAAAAGCACAACCGACGGTACGTCCTGAAGAAAAACTGCGTGCGGACGAAGGACAGCGTTCTTCCCGACCGGTTGAAAAGCGTGCGCATAAAGCGGCGCAACGCACGCAATCGTCGAGCCGCAATATGGCGGATCACAATGCGGTAGCGAATCTGGAAGAGGGCTCCGGCAAGGATCGCGGCGGGCGTAAAGCCAATCGTAATCAACGCCGCAATCAGCGCGGTCGGAATCAAAACAAAAATGATCGTCGCGGCAAAGAACGCGGCACATCGCTGTTGGCGCAATCCATCAAAAAATCACGCGCCAAAGGCAAAAATAAAAACGAGCATGCTCACGACAATGCGGAGGCCGTTACTGAAGTAGCGATGCCGCCGTCCGTAACCGTAAAAGAACTTGCCGAATTATTCAAAAAAGAAGTCGGTGATGTCATCAAACGGTTGATGCTGCTCGGCATTATGGCAACGATCAACCAGGAAGTCGATCGTGATGCGGTTGAATTGTTGGCGGAAGAATATGGTATTACGTTGCTCGAGATGGAACCGGAAGAAGACGGTACGGAAATTCCGGAAATCGAAGACGCGCCGGAAGATCTTCTGCCGCGCCCGCCGGTAGTGACGATCATGGGACACGTCGACCACGGTAAAACATCGCTTCTGGACACGATCCGCAAGACCCACGTGACAGCGCGCGAAGCGGGCGGTATCACGCAGCATATCGGTGCGTATCAGATTCGTTACCAAGGAAAGAAAGTAGTATTCCTGGATACGCCTGGACACGAAGCGTTTACGGCGATGCGCGCGCGCGGCGCACAGGTGACGGATATTGCCGTTCTCGTAGTCGCCGCCGACGACGGTGTTATGCCGCAAACACTGGAAGCAATTGACCACGCGAAAGCGGCGAAAGTGCCGATTATTGTCGCGATCAATAAAATGGATAAACCGGCCGCCAACCCGGACCTTGTCAAACAGCAGCTGGCGGAACACGGGCTGTTGCCGGAAGACTGGGGCGGCGATACCATCATGGTACCGGTATCCGCGAAAAAACATCAGGGCATTGATGACCTGTTGGAAAATATTTTGCTGGTAGCGGAGGTGTTGGAACTGAAAGCGAATCCGAACCGTAACGCGATCGGCGTAGTCGTCGAAGGGGAACTGGACAAAGGTCGCGGTCCGGTCGTTACCGTTCTGATTCAAAACGGTACGTTGCGTACCGGTGACGGTATCGTTTCGGGTACGGCATTCGGTCGTGTCCGCGCGATGAACAACGAACGCGGCGATCTTATTAAAAAGGCGGAACCGTCGACACCGGTCGAAGTACTCGGTTTGTCCGATGTTCCGACGGCGGGTGAACTGCTGTACGCCATGGATGAACGGGATGCGCGCAGCATTGCGGAAAAACGCATTGCCAAACAGAAATACGAAGAACAAAATCGTTCGCAGAAAGTCACTCTGGATGATCTTTTCAATCAGATCAAAGAAGGCGAACTGAAAAACTTGAATATCGTCATCAAAGCGGATGTACAGGGGTCGGTCGAAGCGCTGCGCCAGTCCTTTGAAGGGATTAAAAATCCGGAAGTACGGATTGATGTCGTGCACGCCGGCGTCGGCGCGATTTCCGAATCGGATATCATGCTGGCTTCCGCGGCGAATGCGTTGATCATCGGCTTTAACGTACGGCCGGATGCCAATATCCGTAAAATTGCCGAACAGGAACAGGTTGATATGCGCACTTACCGTGTCATTTATGATGCGATTGACGATATCAAGCAGGCAATGCAGGGCATGTTGGCACCGAAGTTCCGTGAAGTTGTCTTGGGACGTGCGGAAGTGCGTCAGGTGATTCCGACGCCGAAGGTGATTGTCGCCGGTTCGTACGTTACGGAAGGCAAGATTACCAACAATGCGGAATTGCGTTTAATTCGCGACGGCATCGTTATTCATGAAGGAAGCATAGCATCGCTCCGCCGCTTTAAAGATGACGTTAAAGAAGTGGCGGAAGGATATGAATGCGGGATTTCGATTGAAAGCTACCGCGATGTCAAAGAAGGCGATGTTTTGGAAGCCTTTACCCAGGAAGAAATTGAACAAACGATCGACTAAAGGGAGGTGCTTGTAATGTCCCAATTACGCGTGCGTAAGATGCAGGAATTTATCAAGCAGGAGATTGGTCAAATGCTGCTCCGTGACTTGAAAGACACCCGACTCGGATTTGTCACGGTTACGGAAGTAGCGGTTACCGGTGATTTGCGTGAGGCGACTGTCTACGTAAGTTTGTTCGGCAACGATGAGGAAAAAGAAAAATCCTTTGCCGCACTCCAAAATGCCACCGGCTTTATTCGTACCGAGCTCGGTAAAAGGCTGCAAGTGCGTCATACCCCGGAAATTACGTTTGCCGTAGATCGATCGATTGATTACGGTGATCATATTGAACGGGTACTGAAGTCGATTAAGGACAAAGAAGAATCGAAAAACAGACGGGAAGGTGCGGCCGATGAAGATCAGTGAAGACAGATTGCGTCAGACATTGGAGAGTGTCAAGTCGGTACTGGTAGTCGGCCACGTTAAACCGGACGGTGATTGTCTCGGTTCGGTTTTGGCGATCACGGAAGCATTGCGCGCCCGTGGTGTGTCGGCTGATATGCTGGTCGACGACACCATTGCGGAAAAATATCTGTTCTTACCGTTGGCGAAAGAAATACACCGTGAAATTCCCGACAAAAAATATGATCACATTTTGTTCATGGATTTAAGCACGCCGACACGCGCCGGCGATTATGCCTGGCCGGAAAACGTGCCGATTGTGAATATCGATCATCACGTTTCGAATCCTGATTATGCGGACATGCTTTATCTCGACGAGCATGCCGCCGCGACGGGCGAAATTTTAACCCGTCTCTTTATGCAATGGGGCTGGGATATTACGCCGTCCATGGCGAATGCACTCTACATGGCGATTGCTACCGATTGCGGCTTTTTCCGCTATGGCAATACGACGGCGCAAACGCTTGCAATGGCGGCCGAGTTGGTAGATCGCGGCGCACGCCCCGACCGTATTTCGCAGGCCATGGATTCGTTGCCGAAAGAAGCGTTGACGATTTTGGGGCCGATCATGTCCACATTGCAATTTGCGGCCGATCACCGATTGAGTTATATCGTTATGGATAAAGCGGCTATCGAGTCTGGTCGTCATTATGTCGACACCTATCTCGATTTGGCTCGCAACATCGAAGGTGTGGAACTCACACTGCAATTTAAATATGATGAGCCGCAAAAAACGTATGTAAGCTTCCGTTCTAAAAACAGTGTCGATGTATCGAAGTTGGCAGCACAATTCGGCGGCGGCGGACATATTCGCGCGGCAGGGTGCACCATGTACACCGACCTTGCGACGGCGATCGCCGAAGTGTTGCCGAAAGCAGAGGCTGCGTTGACTTATGCAGGGAATCATTAATGTACTGAAGCCGGCCGGTATGACATCCCATGATGTCATTTACGTTTTGCGAAAAATTTACGGCATTCGTAAAATAGGCCACTCCGGCACATTGGATCCTTTGGCCGCGGGCGTTTTGCCGGTATTTCTGGGCAAAGCGACGCGGCTTTTGGCATGGGCGCCGACAGAGCCGAAAGTGTATCTTGCGGAGTGGTTGGTGGGCATCGCTACCGATACGGAAGATACGAGCGGCACGATTGTACAACAAATGAGCGCTATCCCCGAACTTACGGCAGAACAACTCGAAACCGCCGCCGCCTCATTTCGCGGGACGATTTTACAACGACCGTCGCAATATTCCGCGATCAAAGTGGATGGACGTAAAGCCTACGAACTGGCGCGGAAAAATCAGAAGGTGGAATTGCCTGCGCGTGAAATCACGATCCACGAGTTTACGGACATTTCTTACCAATTACCGTATTTGCGCGCGCGCATCGTTTGCTCGCAGGGAACGTATATCCGCGCATTGGGAAGAGATTTCGGTAAGGCCTTGGGTATACCGCTGACGATGTCGTTTCTGGTGAGGGAGCGGGTCGGCAATTTTACGCTGGAAGATGCGTGGACACTCGAAGAAATTCGGGCGGCGAAAGAGGCGGCGCTACGTCCTGCGACGGATGCTATACGCCATTTGCCGCAATATCGGGTGCCGACTGCAGCTGCGGAACGCTTTCGCCACGGTCAGACGATTCGCGGTACGATCAGTGATGTAACGGCTCTGTGGTGTGATGGACAATTCATCGGTCTCGGCAAACCGGCGGCAGAAGGGGGCATACGGCCTTATAAAGTGTGGGTGGAAGAATGAAACGAGCGATATATGAAACGGCGGCGCGCCGTACCGTTTTAACTATCGGCAATTTTGACGGCGTGCATCGCGGGCATATTGAAGTCCTTCGCACCGCCCGCGCACTCGCGGATCGAGAAACGGCGCGGCTGGTGGCCGTGACGTTTACGAAAACCCCGAAAGCGGCATTAACGCCGGAGGCGTATGCCGGTGATTTATTGACGCTTGCGGATAAAGAAAAATATCTGCGACTGCAGGGCGTGGATGAAATTATCTGGCTCCAACCGACGGTTGCGCAGATGCGGCAAAGTGCGACGGAGTTTTTGCACATGCTGCAAAACAATCAACACATCGTCGGTGTGGTAGTGGGAGAAAACTTTCGCTTTGGCGCCGACGCGCAAGGGACGGTTACGACCTTACATAATTATGCCAAAGACGCCGGCTGGGAAGTTATTTCCGTACCGCTACTGCAAGATGCCGGCGGCGTGGTCAGCAGTTCGGAAATTCGCGCGGCCATACTGGCGGGTGAACCGGGACGGGCAGCGACATTGCTCGGACGGTATTGGTCGATTGATGAAGTAGTTTTGCACGGTGACCAACGCGGCCGCACACTCGGTTTTCCTACCGCCAATATGGCGTTGCATGAAGATCGTGTCGCACCGCGCAACGGTGTGTATGCTACTGTGGCCCGTTACGACGGTACCCTTCTTAAAGGTGTTACCAATGTCGGTACCAATCCGACATTTACCGATGTACCGACGCGGGTGGAAACCTATTTTCCCGATTTTTCCGCTAATTTATACGGAAAACGCTTCCGTCTGTTCTTCGTTGCGTATCTGCGTCCGGAAGAAAAATTCTCCGAGGTCGCCGCTTTGATTGCGCAAATGTATAATGATACCGATCGTGCGCTGCACAATTTAACAGAGAAATTAAATATTGACATGTGTCGGTAAGATTGTTAGAATAAGTGACAATACCCGGGCAAAGTTATGAAACCGCCGTCTTGGCGGTTTTTGTTTATCGAAAAAGGAGGGATTTCATGAAGTCGTACACCGTTAATATTCCGGGGTTCACGATCGGCGGAGATGATGCGTATGCAGCCATTGAAACCGTTTGTGCAACGTACGGGAAAACGGTCGCCATTTTAGGCGGCGAAACAGCGCTTGCAAAAGCGCGGCCGGCATTAGAAGCGGATCTTCAAAAGACATCACTGGAGGTAACGGATTGGCGAATGTACGGCAAAGAATGTTCTTTTGCCAATGCCGAACGACTGGCGGAAATTCCTACCGTTGCCGACGCGGATATGTTGTTTGCGGTCGGCGGGGGCAAAGCGATTGATACGGTTAAGGTCATCGCCGGTGAATTGCAAAAACCGTTTTTTACGTTCCCGACCATTGCGGCGACCTGCGCGGCCGTGACGAGTATCGCGGCCGTTTATTTGGAAGACCATCGTTTTGATCGCGCCTATGACGCCAATCATCCACCGGTTCATACGTTTATTAATGAACGTATTATCGGTTCCGCACCGGCGCAGTATCTTTGGGCGGGGATCGGAGATTCGGTAGCTAAGTATTATGAAAGCCGACTGTCCGCGCGCGATCGTTCGATTCTTCATTCCAATCAGGTGGGCGTGACGCTCAGCGGCATGTGTGCCGAGCCGTTGATGCAGTCGGCTGTCACCGGTTATAAGGACGCGCAGGCGGGTAAAACCAGCGAAGCGTTGCGGCAAACAATCCTCAATGTGATTGTCAGCACCGGTTTTGCTTCGATTTTTCTGGAACCGGATTACAACACTGCCGTGGCGCATTCGCTTACGTACGGCTTGGTGGAACTGCCGCAAGTGGAAGCCAACCATATGCATGGTGAACTCGTTTCGTACGGAGTGTTGGTGTTGCTTGCGATGGACGGCGCGGACGACGAGTTGGCGAAAGTATATGACTTTAACCGCGCCATGCAATTACCGACCTGTCTTGCCGATATCGATGTGACGGTCGATGAATTGGAACCGGCTCTGACACGGGCGTTGCAAACTTTTGATTTGAACGTGATGCCGTACAAGGTCGATAAAGAAATGTATCGAAACGCGATCTTGGCGTTGGAAGAATATGACCGCTCGCGAAAAGAAGTGGTTGGAGCATGAAGTTTTCTCGATTAACGCAGAATTTTGCCCTGTCGGATATTGATATGCTGCTCAAATTAACGGCGCAACCGGAAGTGATTTCATTCGGGGGCGGTTTACCCGCACCGGAAACATTTCCGATTGAAACGTTAGCGGCCGTCACGCAGGAAGTATTTGCTAAAGACGGTGTGGCCGCCTTGCAATACGGACCTTCGCGCGGCTACTTACCCTTACGTGAATATCTGTCCGATTGGTTCCAAAATCATTTACAGGCAACCGTAGTGCCGGACGATATTTTAATTACAGCCGGTTCGCAACAGGGATTGGATCTTTTAGCTCGTGTCTTTCTGGATCCCGGCGATGTATTGTTGGTGGAAGGACCGTCTTACATCGGCGCTCTGAATGCTTTTGATCTGGCGCAGCCGACGTACGTGGAAATGCCGATGGATGAAGAAGGTGTAATTCCGGAAGCGCTGGCGGAAATTCTCGCCACGCAAAAAAAAGTAAAGGCTATTTACGTAATTCCGGATTTTCAAAATCCGACCGGCATTACCTGGTCACTTGAGCGCCGGCAAAAGTTCATGGAGCTTGTCAATCAATACGAAATTCCGGTGTGGGAAGATCATCCGTATGGTGAATTACGCTTTTCGGGAGAAGCGTTACCGACGTTAAAAGCGCTGGATACGAAGCATCTTGTTACTTTTCTGGGAACATTTTCCAAAACGTTATCACCCGGTTTACGGATCGGCTATTTAGCGGGACCTGCGGAAGTCATCGAACGCGCTGACTTTATAAAACAGGCGGCGGATCTTTCGACTTCGTCATTGGTGCAGCGGCAAGTGGCCGCGTTTTTGCAGAAAGCGGATTATGAAGGTCATGTCGCGGCGAATGCGGATTTATATCGGCAACGTCATGATGTGATGCTGACCGCTATGCAGCAGCATTTTCCGGACAATGTGCAGTGGACGGAACCGCGCGGCGGCTTGTTCATTTGGGTGGAACTGCCAAAAGGTTGTGATGCGCGTGACGTGTTAACCCAAGCGTTGCAAGAAAATGTTGCGTTTACGCCGGGAGAAGGATTTTTCCCGGTGACCAAGCAGAAAAATTATTTCCGACTGAACTATTCAAGTATGGACGAAGCGCGCATTCGTAAAGGCATTCGCAAGATCGGCGAAGTGTTACACAGAATGTTGCATTCGTAAAAAGAGGAATCCGCGGATTCCTCTTTTTGCTTGGGAAAATACTGCTGTGGGTTATAATACAGACAGGAGGGAATATGACGGAACTCGAACAATGGCGTAATGAAATTCGTGCGCTGGATGCACAGATCAAGCCGCTTTTTTTACAACGGCTCGCGCTGGCGCAGGCGATCGGCCGCTATAAAAGCAAGCACGGTCTGCCCGTTTACGATCCGGAGCGTGAGGCGCAAAATCGCCAAGCGCTCAGCGCGGATGTAAATCAAATAGAAAAAAAGGCGTATGAAGAATTTTTGCAAGCGGTCATGACCATTTGTCGAAAGGCGCAGGAGTCATGAACGGCCAGTGGGAAGAAACGTTTGCCGGTACCGTGGAAAGTATTGTTTTTGCAGCAGCTGACGATTCTTTTTGCGTGTTCAAAATGCGGCCGTCTCAGCAGTATAAAAGCTGGACACTGGTCGGTAACGTAAGCGCGCCGCTTGTCGGTGAAGAGGTCGAAGTCAGCGGTACATGGGGGGAACATCCGCGCTTCGGACGACAGCTGCGCATTGCCGCGTTGCGAAGGGTGCGTCCGCAAAGCACCGCCGGCATCGTTCGTTATCTCGGCTCGGGTCTGTTTCGCGGCATCGGTCCCGCGCTTGCCAAACGAATTGTGGATCATTTCGGTGAGGAAACGCTTGCGGTTTTGGATACATCACCCGAACGGTTAGCGGAAGTGCGCGGTATCGGTGAAACCACTTGGCGTAATTTTGCGCAGACATACCATGAAGTAAGCGACTTGCATGCGCTGACATTGGCGCTGGAAGAAGCGGGCGTGGCCGGACGATTTGCCGCGCTATTACAAAAGCAATACGGGGAATCGGCTCTGACGGTATTGGAAAATGATCCGTATCGACTGGCGCGCGATGTGGAAGGATTTCCGTTTCGCAGTGCCGATGCGCTGGCCATGCATGCGGGAATGCCGCAAGATTCCATGGATCGGGTGGAAGCGGGTGTGAATGAAGTACTTCTGCGGGGAGCCGAACGCGGTCACAGCTGCTTGAAGTTGGCAACTCTGGCACGGGAAACGGCGCGTCTTTTAAAAGTTGATGAAGACCGCATCCGCGAAGCGTTGGGAGAACTTTTGGAGTATGGCGTTTATCCCGTGACGATTGTCGACGATACAGCCTACGTGTACCATCTTTCTTTGTATGAAGCGGAAACGGGTGTAGCTCATCACATTGAGCGTCTGCAGACGGTAGAACCTCTGACGGTAGTCGGCGCGGAAATGATTTTGGAAAAATGGGCGGAAAAAGAAGAGGTGACGTTGGCCGCCGAGCAAATTCAAGCCATCCTTGCCGCGCTGGAAACCGGCGTGCTCGTGATTACCGGCGGCCCGGGTACGGGCAAAACGACATTGGTGCGGGCTCTTTTGGCAGTTGTTTCGCAAGCCCGCTTACGAACCGTTTTAGCTGCGCCGACCGGACGCGCCGCCAAGCGACTCGCGGAAACTTCCGAGCAGGACGCGTCCACTTTACACAAATTGTTGGAAGCGGGTTTGGTAGAGGACGCAAGTGTTTTTCAGCGTGATGCGCAAAACCCTTTAAAAGGGGATTTATTCATTATCGATGAAGCGTCCATGCTGGATGTTGGCTTGATGTATCATTTTTTGGAGGCGGTGCCCGATCACGCCCGCGTCATTTTTGTCGGTGATGTCGATCAGTTGCCGCCGGTTGGTCCGGGAAATGTGTTGCGCGATATCATCGCATCGGATACGGTGCCGGTCGTGAGGCTGGAGCATATTTACCGACAGGAGGAAGGCAGCGGGATTGCGTTGGCCGCCGCGGCCATACGCCAAGGACAGATGCCGGTGTGGCGTGATGACGTTACTTTTATCGACTGCGCCGAAGAAGAAGCGCTCGAGAAAGTTTTGTCACTTTGTCGCACACTCCGTTACGCGGATCCGGAGCGTCAGTTTGCCATGCAGGTGCTGACGCCGATGTACCGCGGTGTCTGCGGTGTCGACGCATTAAATCAGGCGTTGCAGCGGCAGGCGCACGGATACACGGGAAAATCCAATCGCGGTTTGCAGGTCGGCGATAAAGTCATGCAGCGGAGAAATAATTACGAAAAAGGCGTTTATAACGGCGATTTGGGCGAGGTATATGCAGTCGGTGAGGAGCATATTGCGGTCGATTTTCGTATCAAGAACTCCACCTACGAGCGCGGTGAGTTACAGGAACTCCAACTGGCATATGCACTGACTGTGCATAAGAGTCAGGGGAGTGAGTACGAAACGGTAGTGCTGGTACTGCTGCCTTCGCAACAAATCATGTTGCAACGCAATCTTGTGTACACGGCGGTGACCCGTGCCAAATCCCATGTGTATATTGTCGGTTCGCCGGCGGCGTTCAAGAAAGCCTTGCGCACCCAACACACCGCCGGTCGCACCAGCCTTTTGCGCGCGCGCTTAACGGGAGAAATCGATGCCTAGTTTTTGGCAATATTTTTTGTCTTTTTTATACCCGCCGCGTTGCCCCGGATGTCACGCGGCGGTCAGTCGGCATGGCGAATGGTGTCGGTATTGCCGTGACGAGGTATGGCAGCCGCGGCAGCTTGGTGGAAGTCATCGTGGCAAACTTGCGGGATGTTACGCTTGCACGGATTATCGCGGCGGCGTGCGCAGCGCTTTGCTGCGCTATAAATTCGGCCGCAAGCATTTGGATCCGCTGGCATTTCAGAATTTGTTGCGTGATTTTCCATGGCCGGATGCGTTTCCGGATGACGCGCTGTGCGTGCCGATTCCACTTTCGCGGGAGCGCTACGCCGAGCGCGGCTTTAATCAGGTGGCGGAAATTTTCGCACCGCTCGCGAGAGAGCGCGGTTGGCAGTGGTCAAAAGACCTTGTCAAAATACGTCACACCCCGGCGCAATCCACATTGAGTCGTACGGATCGTCATACCAATATAAAAAACTCCTTCCGGTGGGAAGGAGCTCCATTGACAAGTTGTACGGTGATTCTTGTGGATGATATCTATACTACGGGCGCTACGCTGGAAGAAGCGGCACGTATTTTGCACCGCGCCGGTGCCGCGCAAATTATCGGTTGGGTAATCGCGTCGGGCGCACGTTAACTTAAAATGTCGATAAACACACGGACAATCGACGGATCGAACAGAAGACCGGAGGCGCTGAAGAGTTCATTCAACGCTTCCTGTTTTGTTTTCGCCCAATTTTCCGCCGAGGGATTGGTGATTTGTTCATAGTAATCGGCGACGGCAATGATGCGGGCGCCCAAAGGAATATTTACGCCGCGCAGATGTTTGGGAAAACCGGTGCCGTCCCAGCGCTCATGATGATGTCGGATATAAGGAATAATATGCTGGCAAGCCGGAATCGTTTCGAGCATATTGCTGCCGAGATCCGGATGTTTTTTGTAAAGGGCTTGTTCGCGTCTCGTTAAGAAAGGCATCTTGTGCAACGCCACTGTCGGCAAGGTCAAAAGGCCGATGTCATGCAGCAGGGCGGCCGATTGAATCGTTTCAATTTCGGTGGCCGGTAAACCCATTTGAGCAGCGATGCTGGCTGAGTAATGCGCGACCTGAATCGAATGCGAGTAGAGTCGGTGGCTTTTTTGGCGCAGCAAAAAAAGCATGGGCTCCATGACTCGGCCCAATTCGCGTCGATCTTTTTGGTACACTGCCGCCGTATGCATTAAATTTAAGGTAAACATGCCAAACACCCTTGCTCGTTTATGTAAAGAGTATGTTTCTTTAAGCCTTATTTCATTATACCCTTTTTTTCGGTTTGGACGAGACAAAATCTTCGATTTTCGTATGCCGATTTTATATAGAAGAAACGATCTTTTTAGCTTGACTTTTTGTAATCCTGTTTGTAGAATGAGGCAAACTGTTTACGGGTCTGTGGTTGCAAGTCGAGGCCAGTCGCAGGCAAAACGACCCACGTAAGAAAACAAAAATGTTTTTGAGCATGGTGCGGCTTAGAAGTAAGACCTGCCGGTAAAACCGAGAGGGCGAATAGTGACGAGAGGAGCGAAAGTTCCAGCAGGCGAGTGTGGGGGCAAAGACCAGGTCAGCCGATAAACAGTTTTCAAGTTGACAAAATCATCGTTTTTCGTTACACTGGATTATATTGAAAATACACGATGAACGGAAAAAGTAAACGTCGGTGTTGTCTTAAGAGAGAGCGGATCGTGGCTGTGAGTTCGCTTGGCAACCAACGTTGAAGTGCCTCCCGGAGTGGTGCTGCAGAAAATGAGTACGCAGCAACGGTAAAGTCCCGTTACGACGATCGAGATACAGCTATCTGTAAAGCAGAGTGGAACCGCGTTAAAACGCCTCTGCAGCAGGTGGTTTTTTTATTTTAAGGAGCGGCAAGTGAACTTTTTGCAACAATGCCAAAATGATATTCGCGTCGTGTTCGCGCGCGACCCCGCGGCAAAAAACTTTTGGGAAGTCATTTTTTGCTATCCCGGTTTGCATGCATTATGGTGGCATCGTGTATCGCACTGGTGGTATCGGCACAATTGCTTTTTTATCGCGCGCTTGTTGTCCCATTGGGCACGTTTTTATACGGGCATTGAGATCCACCCCGGCGCGCAGATCGGTAACGGTGTTTTTATTGACCACGGCGGCGGAGTGGTGATCGGTGAAACGGCCATTGTCGGTGATAATGTGACACTTTACCAGGGAGTAACCTTGGGCGGTACAGGGAAAGAAAAAGGCAAACGCCACCCGACGCTCGAAGATTACGTGGTAGTCGCTTGCGGAGCCAAGGTGCTCGGTTCGTTTACTGTAGGCGAAGGTGCCAAAATAGGCGCCGGTTCGGTGGTGCTTAAACCGGTGCCGCCGCACAGTACCGTTGTCGGTATTCCGGGCCAGGTGATTTCCAGCCTCGGGATCAGCCCGCTGCATATCGATAACGATGAAGAGGAAGTTGATTTGGATCATTCGGAATTACCGGATCCGATCAAAGAGAAAGTTACGAATTTGAAAGAGCAAGTCGCACTTTTGGAAGAACGTTTAGCAAAACTGGAGGAAAACCATGCAAGTCGATGAAACGGATTTAAAAAATATTTATGTATATAATACGCTTTCCAAGCAAAAAGAAGAGTTCAAGCCGATTACTCCCGGGGAAGTGAAAATGTATGTGTGCGGTGTCACTCCGTACAATCATTCGCATATCGGCAACGCTCGACCGTTTGTGACCTGGGATGTGATTCATCGCTACTTGGAATATCGCGGTTACCAAGTGACACACATTCAAAATTTCACGGATGTGGATGACAAAATTATCAATGCGGCGAAACTGGCGGGCGTGCAATGGAGCGATATTGCTGAGCAATTCATCGCGACGTATTTTGAAGTGATGGATGCGCTGCACATTCGCCGCGTAGATCGCTATCCGCGCGTATCCGAGCATATGGATGACATCATTCGCATGGTCGAAGGACTGATTGCGGAAGGACACGCCTATCCGTTGCATGGTGATGTGTACTATGACATCTCCACGTTTGCACCGTACGGCAAACTTTCCGGTCGGAATGTGGAAGACATGCTGGCGGGCGCGCGTGTGGCAGTCGATGACGAAAAACGCAATCCGGGAGATTTTGCTTTGTGGAAAGCGGCTAAACCCGATGAACCGTCGTGGGACAGCCCCTGGGGTAAAGGTCGCCCGGGTTGGCACATCGAATGCTCCGCGATGAGTACTAAATATCTCGGTGACACATTTGATTTCCACGGTGGCGGAAGTGATCTTATTTTCCCGCACCATGAAAATGAAATTGCGCAGTCGGAAGGCTGTACAGGTCACGCTTTCGTTAATTACTGGCTGCATAACGGATTTATCACAATCGATCAGGAAAAAATGAGTAAATCGCTGGGCAATTTCTTCCTCGTTAAAGACATTTTGGCCAAATACAGTCCGGACGCATTGCGCTTTTTCCTTATCTCCACGCATTATCGCAGCCCGCTGGACTTCAGTGACGAACGTTTGGAAGAGGCGGAGCGGACGGTGGCTCGTCTGGCGGCAACGGTGGCAAAATTGCGGCAGGCGGTCAATCGCGGTCATCGGGAAGAAGATTTCACCGCGCAGGAATTGCGTACGGCGGCGATTGAAGCGCGGCACGCGTTTATCGCCGCGATGAATGATGATTTCAACACAGCACTGGCCATCGGCGCGATGTTTACGTTGGTGAAAAATACGAATATCTATCTTGCCGGAAATAACGGTGAAGATGCCCGCGCGCTGAATACGGTACTGGATGTTTTGCATGAAATGATGGATGTACTCGGTATTTTGCCGCAGATCTGGGAAGAGCCGCAAGTGGACGACAACGAATTCAAAGAGCTGCTGGAAATGCTCGTCGGCGTTCGCCAACAGGCAATCGAGGAAGATTTGCCGGAACTGGCTCAAGAAATGAGTGAGCGATTTGATGCTCTCGGAGTCGAACTTGAAGCAGAACCGCCGCAACATGCGCCGGAAGCACGTTACCAGGCTGTGATGCAATCCGTTTTGGCGCTGCGGGAACAGGCGCGCACCGAGAAAAAATACCAATTCGCCGACTTGCTGCGGGATCGACTGGCCGCGATCGGAATTGTGGTTGAAGACGGACCGGAAGGTTCGACGTGGCATCGTCGTGAAATTTAAACAATATTTATATCTGCGTGACGAAGCGATCAAGCGTTTGGCGCAGGGGACGACGAGCGAAGAGGAGTGGGACCTGCAGACGTATGCGTTCGTCGGTGACGCCGTCTACAGTGTTTTTGTACGCACTCGTCTCGCCGCGACCGGAATTGCCAAAACGCGTGTGTTGCATGATCTGGCGGCACGTTTGGTGGCGGCGAGAAATCAAAGCGCGGTATTACGGACTTTATGGGAGACGTTGACAGAAGCAGAGCGGGATCTCTGCCGCCGCGCCCGTAACCTTTCTCTTCATGCGCCCGCCAGCGCGACGCTTGTCGAATACCAACAGAGTACGGCGTGGGAAGCATTGCTTGGGTATTGTTATCGTCATGATCAAAAAGAACGCCTTGAGACACTTTTACAAACAGCCTGGCCGATTGCGCAGGAGGTAATGCGACATGAGATCCAAAGCCAAACCTAAGTTCGGCGGTAAACGTCGTGAGCATACCGACGCTTTCGCTCATTATATAGCCGGCCGTCGCGGCGCTGTTGAGACAATGGCCAGCGGGCGCGCTCGCGCGCTCTATGTGCAGACGCCGGTGCGCGGTGATGTGAAAGCGTTGGTTGAAACGGCGCGCAAGGCGGGAATTGCCGTTCATGAAACGGATGCTAAAACCTTGCAAGAAATGGTGCCCGATGTGCGGCAACAAGGTATCGTAGTGGAATTACCACCGTATGAATACGCCACACTGGAAAGCGTACTGGCGACGGTACAAAATATGGAAAATGCGTTGGTCATACTTTTGGACGGTGTCGAAGATCCGCATAATCTCGGCGCGATCATTCGCTCCGCGGACGGTGCGGGAGCGGCCGCCGTCATTATTCCCGAGCGACGCAGCGCGGCTGTGACAGAGGTCGTTCATAAAACATCGGCCGGCGCGGTGGAGTGGCTGCCGATTGTGCGTGTCACCAACCTAGTGCAAACATTGACGGCGTTGAAACAAGCGGGATTTTGGGTAGGCGGCGCCGATATGGAAGGAGATTTGACGTACACAAAAGCGGATTGGCGCGGCAAAATAGTGATCGTGCTGGGTAATGAAGGTAAGGGCATTTCACGGCTGGTACGTGAAAATTGCGATTTTATGGTGCAGATTCCGATGTGGGGGAAAGTATCCTCATTGAATGTATCGGTCGCCGGAGCGCTGATGATGTTTGAGGCGGCGCGGCAACAACGGTCGCAACATGCCTGAATACAATTTGAAACCGCTGTGGCTGGTGGACGGCTACAATGTAATTTTTGCCGATCCTGTGTATTGGCGCTTTGAAAAAGATGATCTGGAACACGCCCGGGAATTTTTAGCGGATACCTTGCTCGACTTGGCAAAGCACACGGGGATCGAAGTGGTCTTGGTATTTGACGGCAAAAAGATCGGGCATGCCAGCAAAATAATCGAACGTGCACCCGGTTTTCATATCGTGTATACGACGGCGCAAACCACTGCCGACAGCTATATCGAAAAAGCAGCATTTCGCCAGCGTGATAATTACCGCTACATCTATGTGGTGACGTCGGACGGACCGGAGCAGTCGCAAGTCAGCGGCAGCGGCGCGTACCGCAAATCGGTGCGGGATTTGATGCATGACATACGTGCCGATAAAAAGGCGCAAAAAGAAGAACATTCAAATTTCACGCAAAAACAGCGCGTCGCATTGGCAGAGCAGTTGTGTCCCGACGCACGGGATTTTTTAGAGCGACTGCGCCGCCGCAAATGAATTACGGTGCTTGCGCCGCTAGTTTTATTTAAGTATAATGATTTTGTATGTATTGGGTGAGGAGGCGTTCGCATGGAGGCGACGGAGTATTCGTCGGAAATGCCGACGGATGAAGAGTTGGTACTCCGCAGCCAAGCAGGAGACACCGAGGCTCTGGAAGCGATTATTGAACGCTATCGAGGCTTAGCCAAATTGAGAACCCGCTCGTACTTTTTAGCCGGAGCGGAAAGCGACGATTTGGTGCAGGAAGCGATGATCGGTCTGTTTAAAGCGGCGCGCGATTACGACCCTAAATACGGTGCAAGCTTTAAAACGTTTGCCAATATCTGTATTACCCGGCAAATGCTGACGGCGATCAAAGGAGCTACTCGGTATAAACACCAGCCGCTCAATTCCTATATATCTCTCAATCGATCGGTATTTGAAGAGGATGACGGCGGTCGTCCGTTATTGGAAATACTGGCAACAGATAACGACAGCGATCCCGAGTCGATTTATTTACGTAACGAGTGGATGGTATCGCTTTCACAAGCGGTGCCGCGCGTTTTGAGCAAGCTGGAATTGCGGGTGCTGCTCTACTATTTACGAGGACTTCCTTATGAAACGATTGCGCAACGCATCGGTCGTCCGGTAAAAACAGTAGATAATGCGATTCAGCGCATGAAGCGTAAGATGGAATTATATTTTCGAAATCATTAAAGGAAAGGATGACAACTGTTTTGAAGATGACGTTGATGTTTGCAGAGATGATCATCGCGGTATTATTGATTACCGTTGTGGTTCTGCAAGAAAGCAAGACAGCCGGTATGGGAAGTTCTATCGGCGGCGCGGCAGATACCTTCTTCGGTGGTAAAGCGCGTGGCAAAGATGCGATTTTATCGCGTTTGACAGTCATTTTGGGTATTGTTTTCGCGTTGACTACGTT
>USPU01000001.1 GCA_900556745.1 uncultured Veillonellaceae bacterium | reverse complement strand
CCGCCGTCATTCCCGCTTTCATATGAACCGCTGGAAAACGTTATTCCGAGCCGATTTAAGCGGGAAATCGACCCGCGGCTGGTAAAGCTGATGATCGACGCCGATGTAACCGATGAGCAGGTGCGCGCGGCCGTTGAAAAGGCAGGATATTATCCGGCATCAAAACGGCTGGAAATGTACCCGACCGAATTTGTAGAAAAGAACTTAATCAAAAATTGGGACGGCGTTGTGTCCGTCATTAAAGAAGCTAAAGGAGAATAACAAATGGAACAAACAGCTAACTGGAAAAAATTCGCCAACACTCCGAACGGAGAACCACAAGTGCGTGAGTTAGGTTGGGGAGATGAAATCACCCAAGACAGCAATAATTTTGATCCGTTTGAAAATGGCATTTACATGTTCACCGTCAAAGAATACGAAAAGACGCGGACGCGCGGCAATGAGAAATTTCCGCCGTGTAACATGGCAAAATTAACGCTTGAATTATCCGACGGGCAACGCAACGTGCGCGCCTTCGATAATCTCGTATTACGTAACGATTTAGAGTGGAAAATCGGGCAATTCTTTCTGTCTATCGGCATGAAGAAAGAAAACGAACGGGCGCGCATTGACTTTGACGGCGCGATTGGTAAAAGCGGCTATGTGAAGGTAGAGAAAAAAGCATACACAAACCGCGACGGACAAACACGGTGGCGCAATGAGATTGCCCGCTATCTCGCGCCGAATGACAAGGAATTATTGGCGTTCGTCAAGGCGGCCGCCGATAACACGAACCCGCCGTTCTGATTATGCGACTACGCGACTACCAAGAACAAGCGGTGGAAGCAGTGTTCGCGGAGTGGGCGAACGGGCGACCGAAAACGTTGCTCGTTTGCCCGACCGGAACGGGCAAAACCGTAATCTTTTCCGAAATTGTACGGCGCATTGTAGCAGCCGGCAAGCGGGTGCTGGTACTTGCGCATCGTGAAGAATTATTGAACCAAGCGGCGGAAAAGATTGAAACGCTGACCGGATGCATGACGGCGCTTGAAAAAGGCACGCAAACGAGCCTTCACAGTATGGCGCCGATCACCATTGCAAGCGTGCAGACGCTATCAAGAGAAAGCCGTTTACAAGCCTTTGATCATGACCATTTCGACACGGTCATTATTGATGAAGCGCATCATGCGCTAAGTCCCACATATCGACGTATTATTGACCATTTCCAAGCGAAATATTTAGGCGTAACGGCGACACCGGATCGCGGCGACAAAAAGAAACTGGGTGAAATATTTGATTCGTTAGCCTTTGAATATTCGACCATTACGGCGATTAATCAAGGTTATCTCGTGCCGATTATCGCAAAACAAATACCGCTAAAAATTGACATCAGTCAAGTTGGCAGATCCGGCGGCGATTATGCGGCCGGCGATAGCGGACATGCAATTGAACCGTATTTATCGGAGATTGCGCGGGAAGTTAAACCGCTTTCTTCTGACCGCAAAATAGTCATGTTTTTACCCCTCATTGATACAAGCCGGAAGATGGTAAAAGCGTTACAGGATATCGGCATATCCGCGGCGGAAGTGAACGGCGAATCGGCTGATCGTGCGGACATTATCCGCGATTTTGAACGCGGTAAATATTCCGTACTATGTAACGCTATGTTATTGACGGAAGGCTGGGATTGTCCGGAAGTAGATTGCATCGTCATTTTGCGGCCGACTAAAATCCGAAGCCTTTACGTTCAAATGGTGGGCAGGGGAACACGTCCGGCGCCGAACAAAAAAGATTTATTATTGCTGGACTTTTTGTGGCAGTCGGGGCGAATGGAACTGTGCCGGCCGGCTGACATTGTCGCCGATAAAGAAGAAAAACTGGCGCGGATCACACAAAAACTTACCGATGCGGACGGGGAACAGCTGGACCTGTTGGAACTTGCCGACGAAGTCGATCGCGATATTGTCAAAGAGCGCGAACAGGCAATGAAAGACCTGCTGGAAAAAAACAGCACGAAAAAGAGTAAGACCGTCAACGTTATGCAATTTGAATTTTCTATCGGCGGCGGCATGCTGCTTGATTATGAACCCGACTTTGCGTGGGAACGCGAACCGGTTACGGAAAAACAAGCGCAGACATTGCGAAAGTTGGGCGTTGATCCGGAGGGCATTTCATGTAAAGGCGCGGCCTCCGTTGTCCTTAATCGCTTATTTAAGCGTATAGACGCAGGATTGGCGACGCCGTTACAGATGCGGACGCTGGAACGATACGGCATGAAAGACGTCGGCAATTGGACAAAAGACCAAGCGACACGGGCGATCGGTTTCATTGCCCAAAACAAATGGAAGATGAACGCCATCGTAAAAGAGCAGATTAGGGGGATTCGAGCATGAACCGTGACATATTAAAGGCGCTCGACTGCATCGACCCCGCCGCGCTTGATTATCAGGACTGGCTAAATGTCGGCATGGCGTTAAAGTTGGAAGGATACCCCGTGCATATTTGGGAAGACTGGAGCCGGAACGACACGGCGCGTTTCCATGAAGGAGAATGCGCGCGCAAGTGGGCAGGATTTAACGGTAACGCGACACCCGTCACGGCGGGGACTGTGTTCATGCTTGCCAAACAGCACGGCTGGAAGCCGGCGGCGAAAGATGTACACGAGTTAGCATGGGACGCCGAAATAACGCAAGATTACAAGATCATTCAAACAGAATGGCTGGAAGGACGGGAACTGGTTGAGCCTTCCACATGGGATCCGGCGCAACAATTAATCACCTATCTTGAAACGCTATTTGAGGCGGACGAACATGTCGGCTATGTGTCGGAAAGCTACCATGCGAAAAACGGCCGATATTTGCCGAGTATGGGGTTTTGGGACAGAACGGCGGGACAACTGATTGAATCGCTACGCCGAAGTCCGGACGACATTACCGATACCATTGGCACATACAACACGGAGGCTGGCGCGTGGATTCGATTTAACCCGCTGGACGGGCAAGGTTGCAAGAACGCCAATGTGACCGATTATCGCTATACGCTGGTTGAATCGGACAGCACCGACATTGAAAAGCAAAATGAAATCTTGCGGCAGCTGGAAATTCCGGTGGCGTGTCTGGTATATAGCGGCAAAAAGTCATTGCACGCGATTGTCCGCATTGACGCCATCAATTATGACGAGTACCGAAAACGCGTTGATTTTCTGTATAGTGTCTGCGAGAAAAATGGTTTAAGCGTTGACCGGCAAAACAAAAATCCGTCCCGCTTATCTCGATTGCCGGGCGCTATTCGTGACGGTCACAAACAATATTTGGTGGATACTAACATCGGCAAACGCAGCTGGGCGGAGTGGCGAGAATGGATTGAAGCGGTAAATGATGATTTACCCGATCCGGAAAGCCTTGCCGATACATGGGACGATATGCCGCCATTATCGGCGCCATTGATTGACGGCATTTTACGCCAAGGCCACAAAATGCTATTAGCGGGCGCGTCAAAGGCGGGCAAGTCGTTCGCGCTAATTCAATTATGCATCGCCATTGCCGAGGGCAAACAGTGGCTAGGTTTCGATTGCGCGCAGGGACGCGTGTTATACGTCAATTTGGAACTGGACAGGGCGAGTTGCCTACATCGTTTCAAAGAAGTATACGCGGCCACAAAGACTGCGCCAAAATCAATAAAATCTATTGATATTTGGAATTTAAGGGGTAAATCGGTGCCGATGGATAAGCTTGCGCCTAAACTCATCAGAAGGGCGCAAAAAAAGAATTATATCGCGGTTGTTATTGACCCGATATATAAAGTTATCACCGGCGATGAAAACTCCGCTGACCAAATGGCGCATTTTTGTAATCAATTCGATAAGGTATGCACGGAGCTTGATTGCGCCGTCATTTACTGTCACCACCATTCAAAAGGTACGCAAGCCGGCAAACGGTCAATGGACAGAGCGAGCGGCAGCGGCGTATTCGCCCGCGATCCTGATGCGCTGATTGACATGACGGAACTGGACACGGAAAACATCGACACCGGAGGACGAACGGCGTGGCGGATTGAGGGAACGTTGCGTGAGTTTGCCCCCTTTGAACCGATTAACATCTGGTTTGATTATCCGCGACACTATCCAGACACGGAAAATGTTTTGTCTGACAGTCGAGTGTTAGGCGCATTCCTTAACGCTGAACAGTTGAGCAAAAAAGGCAACGCGGCAAAACAAGAGAAGAAACAACGGCGCATGGACAGTTTGCAGACGGCCTTTGAAATATTTTCACAAGTGGGCAAGAACGGAAGTGCGGCAACAGTAGACGGCCGGGCAAAAGTTTCTGACGTTGCCGAATATTTGCAGGTATCGGAACGAACCGTCCGAAACTATCTTAAAGAATATTCCGAAACCGGAGGAACATTACAGATAGAAAACGGAGAGGTTTATGACGCCGGGGAATGTAAATAAAAGGAGTGAAAAACGCGTTAACAATATTGAGGAAAAACCCGCATATATATAGGGAGTTACTTTCCGTAACTGACAGGGGAAAGAGGTGGGCGGGAAAACACTCCGGGGGTCGCAAGGCTCCCCCGGAAGTGTCGTTCCCTTGCTCCCTCCCCTTTCCCGTCTGATTTTTTCCGAAAATCAAAAATAAAATC
The DNA here is from genome assembly GCA_900556745.1 of uncultured Veillonellaceae bacterium. GTDB lineage: Bacteria > Bacillota > Negativicutes > Veillonellales > Negativicoccaceae > Negativicoccus. The sequence continues at coordinate 56,445 of USPU01000001.1, read as the reverse complement.
AAAGTGTTTAGATGGATAAAGAGGGTAAAAATGAAGCGTGGCGGAGGTGTTGAAGATGGCAAAAAGGGCAGAAAGGGCATTGAGCGAAGAACAACTAGAGCAAGTGGAAGAATTATTGAAAGGCTTTAACGAATATCAAGTTTTTGAAATCGTTTCAGGCTTGAGAACATGCAACGCTAATGTGGCAATATACGCCAATACAAAATATAGAGATAATCAAATGCAACAAATTCGCTTTGGTCTTGAAAAGGGGCTTGATGTGTCTTGCTATGCTGACCCCAAGTTCAAATGGAAGCAAATGTGGCAGATCCGCGAGGGACTTGAAAGCGGCGTTGACGTGGGTATTTACGCCGATCCTAAATTCAGTGACCTACAAATGAACGCAATTCGTATCGGACTTGTAAAAGGCCTTGACGCAGCGTCTTATGCTGATCCGGAAATCGGATCATTTGAGATGAAACAAATACGAGAATCCATGGAAGAAGCGGCGTCTAAATGACAAACGGCAAGCAAAAAGGAAAGCGCGGCGAACTTGAGTTTGCCCGATTATGCCGCGCCAACGGTTGGGAAGCGCGGCGGACTGCTCAATATTGCGGAAATACGGGAGAGGCCGCCGACGTGGTCGGCCTTCCGGGCGTGCATGTGGAAGTAAAGCGAGTGGAACGGTTGAACATTGAGGACGCAATGGCGCAAGCTCGACGAGATTCTCAAAAGAGCGGTCGGGTGCCGATTGTGGCGCATCGCAAAAATCACTGTGAGTGGCTAATCACGATGGCGGCGGCTGATTGGTTTGAAATGTTTAGAGAATGGAGAGGCGATCAAGATGATTGAGAAGGTAAATAAAAGCGGCGTATTAATGGAAGAGGTGCAGAACATTACTAGCTATTGGTTCGGTATGAAAGCAAAAGGCTTATTTTATGACGAAGAGGATGCGTTTTTTCAGGAAGAGGACTACGCAAGGGAAATCGTTTATGCGGTTCGGTGCTGGCTGCTAAAAAGACGCGGCGGCGAGATTGACGATGAAACGATGAAAGAGTTCGTCGGCATTCTGGTCGGCAAAAGACTTTAATAGAGCAAGGAGAAAAGCAAACATGAATAACGACATCATTAATCATCCGGCGCACTACACGGACGGAAAGTTTGAAACGATTGAGGCGATCGAATCTTGGCGGCTTGGGTATCATCTGGGGAACGCGGTCAAGTACATTTCTCGCGCCGGTAAAAAATCTAAAGATACCGAATTAGAGGACTTACGAAAGGCTCGCTGGTATATTAAACGCTATCTTGACCATCACCAAGAGAAAGTGGAAAGCATCGGCGCGATGGAGTACGCCACGGATAAGGGGCTTGATCAGGATCTTTCCGGAGCGGTGCTGTGCTTGTCCGTGGCTACCTTGTTGTCGGAAGAGCCGCAAGACTTATCCGTGCGTCAGGCATTGGCTGCGCTGGAACGGGCGATCGGTGTCAGAGAGGCCCGGGCGAATGATTAACCATTAAGCGCGGTCAGAGGAGGAAGAAACATGACAACTTTCTATAATATCAGGATCGATGGTACGCTGAAATGGATATATGGAGAAGATGAAGAAAGAAAGGCGCTAAAGACGTATTACAGACTGCAAAAAGAAAAGCCGGATGAACAGGTTACCATTGACCGGAAAGATACGGACGAAATGGGAATCATTAAGCGGACATACAGCTACATCGAAGAATATGACGTGTGGGCAGAAGACCGGAAAGGCAGGAAGCGCAATGGCAGTATTCTACACAATAAGAAAAAACGCACAACACGTGGCAATGTTCGGCGAAAAGGATGAATCACTAGCGCTGGCAACGCTGAATAAGTTTAAGAAGCACGAATCGGATAAATACAAAAAAGAGGGGTGGAGCGAGAAATACGCTTGTTGCCGCCACATTACGAACGATGAAGGCCGGGTTATTCTGTTTTCTACGTATAACGGTTGGATAAAAGACTGGAACATGGACACCGACATAGATTTGGTATTCGGCGAATAGGGGGACGCTAATGGTGAACGATCAGGCGCGAGAAGAACTTGAGAAGCTGCGAGAACTTAATATGCGGATTGATGCACTGATTGAGGAGAAGAGAAAGCTGGCGGCTCGTGTGACCAGCCTTGCCCGTCCACTTTCTGAGCCGGTATCGGGAACGCGCCATTCAGACATAGCCAACGCGGCGGTAAAATTGGCCGACATGGACAAAGAAATAGACAAGGCTATAGATGAATATAGCGAACGCAAAAAGCGCATTTTGATACGTATCAACGCAATTACAGATATACGATATAGAACGGTGCTATTTTTGTACTATGCTAATACCGTTCCGCTGCGTTTGCATGAGGTGGCAAGGATAATGCATTACCAGTATTCGACGATAAAAGACATGCACGTGTGCGCGCTTGATGCGTATCAGAAAAAGTATTTCCGATAAGTAACTACCAAAAACTACCTTACAATGGGGTATAATGATAGTGTGAAATTATAGGCACTCTTCCGGGAGTGCTTTTTTATTGCCCTAAGGTGGTGAAACCAATGGCGGAGGCAAGAAAAAAACAGAAAGACAAGGGCGGTCGGCCGCTTGCGGTTACGCCAGACGTTGTCAGAAAACTAGAGAAGGCTTTTACCGTGGGCGCAAACGTCACTCAAGCCTGTGATTTCGCGGGAATTTCCCGTGATACGTACTACAGGTATTGCGAACAAAACGCGGGGTTTACTGACAAAGTAGCAGAATGGAGCGCGCGGACAGGACTGCGGGCAAAATACAACATTCACAAAGCGATTGAAGCGGAAGATGTTGATGTATCTAAATGGTATCTTGAACGGACAGATGACGCGTTTAATCCTAAAAAGCGGGCGGAAATAACCGGAACAGACGGCGGCGCGGTACAAATAGAGTTTGGCTGGGCAAGCGATGAGTAAAGTCGTTATACCGTATACGCCGCGCGCATTGTGGAAAACAGAAATACACCCGGGACTGGAAAAAGCGCGTTTTTCTGTTGTGGTTGCGCATCGTCGTTTCGGCAAAACCGTCGGAATGATTAATCATATGCTAAAGCAGGCGATATTGTGTGATAATCCGTCGCCGCAATATGCGTACATTGCGCCGTTTCGAGTACAGGCGAAACAAATAGCGTGGGCGTACTTAAAATATTACACGTCGCCGATACCGGGGCGGCTGGTGAATGAATCGGAGTTGTTTGTTGAATTGCCGTCACGGCACGATAACAGACAAGGGGCGCGCATATATATCAAAGGCGCGGACAATCCTGATTCATTGCGCGGCAGCTATTGGGACGGCGTTGTACTGGACGAATACGCGCAAATAAAGCCGGAGGTCTGGAACGAGATTATTCGTCCGGCGTTGGCTGATCGTTCCGGTTGGGCGACGTTTATCGGCACGCCAAAAGGGCAAAATGCTTTTTATGAGATGTACCAGCGTGGCTTGCAAGATCCGGCGTGGTACACGTGCCGTTTTACGGTAGCCGATAGCGGTATTTTACCGGAAGAAGAAATTGAAGAAATGAAGCGGGATATGTCCGACGATGCAATCCGGCAAGAATTGTATTGCGATTTCACGGCGTCGGCGTTTAATGTCCTTATTTCGATTGATTTGGTAGCGCAAGCAAGGGCGCGGCGGGTCGTTGAGGAGGATATAACGGGCGCGCCGGTTGTCTTGGGCGTTGACGTCGCGCGGTACGGTGCGGACAGTTCTTGCATCGTGCGGCGTCGCGGTTTATGCATGTATGAGCCGGTCCTGTTTTCCGGCGTGGATAATATGAAACTTGCGGAAATTGTCGCGCGGGAAATTGAAACGCATAAGCCGGACGCAGTATTCATTGATGCCGGACGCGGTGAGGGTGTGATTGACCGTTTGCGGCAATTAGGCTACACGGTGATAGAAGTGCCGTTCGGTGGGAAAGCGGTTAGAGATGACAAGTACGTCAACCGTCGGGCGGAGATGTGGGACGAAATGCGCGCATGGCTACAACGTGGCGGAAGTTTGCCGGAACATGAACGACTGCAAGCGGAGTTGTCCATACCGGAATACGGTTACGATGCGAAAGGGCGCATATTACTGGAAAAGAAAGACAGAATCAAGGAACGTAGCGGCCGATCTCCTGACGTGGCAGACGCGGCCGCTTTAACGTTTGCGGCGCCGGTGGCGAGTCGGTTAGCCGCGGTGCGGAAAACACGCGCCAACACGCAATATTCATTTTTTTAAGGAGGAGAAAACATGTGTAAATTTATTGCTAACGCTTTGGGATTTCGTGCGCCTCGTATGCCGGAAATTAAACAGCCGGCGCCGACAGCGCAAGCCGTCAACGTGACGGACGACACGACGGGGGAAGAAATGGCAGTCGAAAACCGGCGCAAAAAACGCGGCTTCTTATCGACGCGTTCCATGGGGACGATTCTCGGAAGTTCTGACGTAGCCGGGAAAAAGACATTAGGGTAAATCATGGAAACGATACTGGCAAGAAGTCCGACTGCGAAATACAAGGGGCAAAAACGGCCGGCAAGAGAAAAAGCGCAAAAACGGTTTGACCGGTTATTCCGTAAACGTGAACCGTATGAGCGCTGGTGGAAAGAGATCCGCAAATATGAATTGCCGTTTCACGGTGATTTTGAAGAAAACAAGGCACGGGGCGAATCGGAAGAAATTTACAATTCAACAGCGCGTGACGCCGCCGCAATTTTCGCCGGCGGTGTGATGAGCGGACTAACGCCGCCTTCGCGTCAATGGTTTAAGTTGGCACTTGCGGGCAAAGACACGCCGAAAGAAGCGGGGATAATCCTTGACGAGCGACAGGCGATTATGCAAAACGTCTTGGCGCGCAGTAATTTCTATCACGCCGTTTATAGTTGCTATCACGATTTACCGTTTGGGCAAGCGCCGCTGGGTATCTTTAGCGCCGCCGACGGTGTTCATTTCATGCATTATCCGATAGGAAGCTATGCGCTTGATACGGACGCGACGGGACGCGTCAATACGTTCGCGCGTAAGGTGCGAATGACGGCGACGCAGATCATTGAACAGTTTGGCGAAGATAACGCGCCGCAGTCGGTGCGTGATGCCGCAAAGAATAAAAGCGATAACATGTTTGTCGTTTGTTGGCTTGTCGAGCCTAACGCGGAACGGCGGGGTGGTCGTCTTGGGCCGCAGTCGATGCCCTATCGGTCTTTATATTGGGTTGAGGGGTCGCCGACTGATGAATATTTGGCGCTTGGCGGTATGGAAGAATGGCCCGTGCCGGTCGCGCGGTATCAGGTCATCGGGCTAGAACCGTACGCAAAGGGCGCCGGCTGGTACGCGTTGGCCGATAGCAAGATGTTGCAAGTCATGGAACGTGACATTTTGACGGCGATTGAAATGGGAATTAAGCCGCCGATGCAAACGAGCGGGGCGACGTCGCCGAGTGTGAACATGTTCCCGGGCGGGGTCACGGTGAACGCCGTGGCGGACGGTGTGCGGCCGTTGTTTGACGTGCAATTAAACGTGCAAGCGGTGCAAGCGAAAATTGAACAGACAGAGCAAAAGGTGCGGCGCGCGTATGCGGCGGATCTTTTTTTAATGCTGGATCAGATTGAACGCGGGCAAATGACGGCGCGAGAAATTATGGAGCGCACGCAAGAGAAGTTACAACAGTTGGGGCCGGTCGTTGAGCGGCTGCAATATGAATTTTTGAATCCGACGCTTGAACGCGTATACGGGATATTGGATCGGGGCGGAGTGTTCCCGCCGTTGCCGCCGGAGTTGGCGGAACAGTTGGGCGAAGAAGAAGTGCGCATCGAATATATTTCACCGTTAGCGCAAGCGCAAAAGATGTCCGGATTGATCAACATTGAACAGACATTGGCGTTTGCCGGACAGGTCGCGCAAATGTTCCCGGAAGTACTGACAAAGATTGACGCGATGGCGATGCTTGACGTCTACCATGACAATATCGGCGCGCCGGCGGCAATGCTCCGATCAACGGAAGAAGCGCAACAGATTATCGCGCAACAACAGGAGGCGCAACAACAGGAAGAAGCGCAAGCGGCGCAAATGGCAAGTATTCAACAGGCGGCGCCGTTGGCACAAGCGGCGAAGAACTTGACCGACGCAGCAAACGACGGTAATCCGGCAATTCGTGAATGGCTGGGAATGCCTAATGCCGGAGGTGGCGCTCCGTGATGACAAAAGAAGAACGACGCGCACGCCGTGAAACGGAAATGGTGAATCGGCTGGATCGTGACGCGTTGCAAGACGTATTACAAACGCGGTCCGGCCGCTGGTTTATTATGCGATTATTTGACAGTTGTCACGTATTCGAGCGGACAATGACGGGTAATTCGTGGACATACTTTAACGAGGGCGCGCGTGACATGGGGTTGCAATTGCGCGGGCGAATTATCCGTGACGGTCATGTTGACGCGTTGCAACTTGCAGAACGGGAATACGTGGAAAAAATTGCAGAATTGCAGAAATTGAGAAAGGAGGACTAACATGCCGGAAGAAATGGCGAACGATAACACGAACGCGCCAAACGCGGAAGATATTGAAAGCACGCAGGAAACGGAACAACAACCCGACGTGGCGGAATCGTCAGTTCCGGAAAGTTATGACTTTGCGGAGTTTTGTGTAGACGGGGTAGAGTTGGACGAAGAGCGCGCGCAACAATATTCTGACGTATTGAAAGAGGCGGGAATGTCGCAAGAACAAGCGAATGCCGTCACAAAATACGGTCTTGCTTATGCTCAGGAAGTGGCGCAAGAAGTCGCAACGCAATACGAGCAGACACAGGCGCAAGAAATTGAGGGCTGGGCAGACGAGGCGCGCACGGAGTTAGGCGGGCAATTCGATGCGACGGTGGCACAAGCCGCTATCGGTGTTACGTACATGGAAAAGAGCGTTCCGCAATTGCGGGAAATGCTTGACGCGACGGGCTTTGGTAACCGTGTAGAGGCGATCCGCTTATTTGCACAGATTGGGCAAATGGTGGCGGAGGACGACGGCCGCGCGAATCGTGGCGGCACGGCAAACACAAGCGACGTCGCAGGATTTTATAAGAACACTAATTTTGATATTTACTAATTGGGGGTTGAAAACATGGCAACAGTAGGAAATTTAGCGTTAACGCTTTCGGACTTGCGCAAACGCACGGGCCCGCAAGGGGAAATGGATTGGGTGCTGGAAGCGCTGAACGAATCGAATCCGATTCTTGACGATATTCCGTGGCTTGAGGGTAACTTGCCGACGGGTAACCAAACGACGGTGCGCACGTCGATCCCGATGCCGTCGCTGCGTCGCATCAATCGTGGCGTCGATCCGTCGAAGTCCACAACAAAACAGGTCGCCGATACATGCTCCATTTTTGAGGCGCGCTCGGAAGTGGACATTGAATTGTTGGCGCTTGCTCCGGACAAGGCGCAGTTCCGTCGTTCGGAAGATGTTGCGCATATTGAAGGCTTTGGGCAAGCGGTGGCGCGTAATATTCTTTACGGTGATTCAATGACTAACCCGGACGAGTTCAACGGCTTAGGCGTTCGTTATAACGTACTGAAAGGCGAAAAAGGCGATCCGGGCTATCAGGTTGTATCAGCCGGCGGCACGGGCAAAACAAATACGTCGATTTGGATTGTCGGCTGGGGCGAACGTACCGTGACGGGTATTTATCCGCGCAATACGTATGCCGGCTTAAAAGTCCGCGACTTGGGCGAAAATGATGCGGTAGATCCGGACGGCCGCAAGTTCCGCGCGGTGTCCACTCTCTTTACTTGGAAGCCGGGCCTTGCGGTACGCGATCAACGCGCCGTTGCGGCGGTTCGCAACATTAACACAAGCAATTTGTTAAGCCTTGACAGTGACGGCAAACGCTCCTTGATTGAAAAATTTATTCTTGCGAAAAATCGTTTGCGCAACTTGGACACGGTGAACGCGGTGGCCTATGTCAACGATGATGTATATTCGTTCTTAGAAATTTATTTGATTGATAAGAATAACGTACATGTAACGCGCCGCGATCTTGCCGACGGTCAGCAGGTCCTGTATTTAGCGGGTATTCCTGTTCGCAAGCTGGACGCGTTGCGTAGTGATGAAGCGGTCATTAAATAAGGAGGGGTCTTAATGATTTACGATGCAGAAAATACATTTCTTTGGCAAAAAGACGTTGCGTCAGTAGGAACGGGCGGCATTGATTCTGATGTTGTCTATTTGGGTAAAGGCGACGCCGTCCAGCCGTTGTGGTTGGCCGTGACGGTATCGGCGCCGCTTTCTGATGATGCTACCGTCACGGTGGAAACGTCGGAAAAAGAAACAATGGCGGGAAAAAAGACGCTTGGCACGTTTACGCTTGCAAAAGGTGAACGCAAGCTGGCGGCGAAATTGCCGGTCGGTGTACTTGGCTATGTTCGTGTTCATGTAGCGGCGGCGGCAAGCACTTTGGGCGCGGCGAAAATGAACGCCGTTTTGGTCTTGGACACTGACCTGTAAAATGGAAGCATTAATTTTTGGACGGTTGGGGCGGCGGAGTATTGACACGATGTCGGCTAATGAGTGCCGCGCGCGTTTAGACGCCGCGGGTATTCCGTATGCGGACGATGCGACATTGGCAGAACTCCGTCAAGCCGTCAAGGAACTTGAGGGGGCGTAAGCTCCCTCTTGTTTTTTTATATGTTTAGTCAAAAGGCCGCTTATTCTAGCGTCTTTTTTAGTAAGCATATAAGGAGGAAGAAGCAATGACGATAACCGATATTTGCAATTTAGCGCTATCTCATTTAGGCGTCGGGACAATTCGCGACGTACACGAAGAAACGGAAACGGCGCGGGCGTGTAAATTGTATTACGACGCGACGCGGCGCATGCTATTGCGCGAATATCCGTGGGGCTTTGCCCGCCGTGTGGAACGTTTGGCGAAGATGCCGGACAAACAATTTCCGGGACATAAAAACGTGTATATGTATCCGGAATTGTGTTTGTATATCTACCGACTGACAGACGGAACGCCGACGCCGGACGAGCGGCCGCAGTTTGAGGTGTTTAATTTGGACAATAGCACAAAGGTCATTGCGACGGATATAGACGACGCGTGGGCGGACTATGTTTATGACGTAACCGATCCGGACGTGTGGGACGCGGTATTTTTGGAGGCAATGACGCGTAAACTTGCGGCGGACTTATGCATGCGGCTTGTCGGCAATCAAGGCCTGTTCGAGCAGCAATTCAATTTATATCGGGCGGCGCTGGACATGGCAATGACGCAAGTGGCAAAGGAACGGCAAAACGATCCGCAGCCGCTCAATCGTTATATCAATGCGAGGTGGCGTTAATGGGACAAGGTGTCGGCCCGATGTACGCGATTCAGCCGGCGTTCACGACGGGCGAAATTTCGTATGATGTGGCGAACCGTGTAGACTTGGAAAAATACAAGTCGGCACTATTACGCGCCAAAAACGCGATTATTCGGCCCTATGGTGCGGTGTGTCGACGGGCCGGTAGTGAGTTTATGGGCGAGGCGTTGTATTCAGACAAAGACGCTATTTTGGTGCGTTTCGCGCGCGATGCCGACAATGGGGATCTGCTGGAGTTTGGCGATAAATATATTCGCGTTTGGCACAATGGGAAAGATAGCGGCAAAATCATTGATGCGCCGTTCACGCAAGCGATGCTTAAAAAATTGCGCTTTGCACAGTCGGCGGATACTTTGTTTATTTGTTCGGGTGATTTGCCCGTGTATGCGCTAATTAGGGACGGCGGCTATTCATGGACGGGCGGTTGGAAATTAATGCCGTATGAATTTACGCACATGTACTTTGAAAACGAAGATGACTACAGCTCGGCGACCGTGACGCCTAGTTCAACATTTGGCAGTAGTGTTGACGTAACTGCGTATTCCCGATTTGTTCATTCACAACTTAAAGGCGCGCACATACAGATCGCTCATCATATGCCGGCGGAATCGGTAAAGGTGCAGTTTGAAAAGAAAGATACACAGCAGGTTCTTACTTCCGTTCCGGTTTATGTGGGCAAACAATGGAAAGTTACGACGGCGGGGATTTGGACCGGCGATGTGATTTTGGAATACAGATATTCATCTAATAACGTGTGGCGGGAATTTCGCCGCTATTCTTCTGATAAAAACTTTAACGCGACGGAATCTGGAACGGTTGAGGAGGAAATGTATTTGCGCATATCCGTCCAGGCGAGTGGCGAAAGCTTGACGGTTACGCTTACGCGCCTTCCCTATGTGCATGATGGCGAAGCCGTTATTAATTCATGCTCCGCATCTACTTTGAACGTATCTGTCATCAAGCCCTTTGGCGCTACTACTACTACAAAATTATTCAGCATCAGTCCGTGGGACAAGGCGCGCGGTTATCCGCGCACTTGTTGTTTTTATCAGGACAGGCTGGTATTGGCGGGAACAAAGGCCTATCCACACAAAATGTGGTTAAGCCGGACGGGCGATTACGCCAATTTGAGCGTAGAAAAAGCGGGCGGACAAGTAACTGACGATTCCGCCGTGGCGTTGTCTTTAATTTCGCGCGAAATGTATAACATTTTGCATCTTGTGCCGGCGCAGGATTTAATCGTATTAACGGACGGGAACGAATGGATCGTGCCGGGGGATAAGCCGGTTACGCCGAAAACGGCGCAAGTCAAGACGCAGACCATGCGCGGGTCGGCAGAGTGCGAGCCGGTATATATCGGCAACAGGCTTGTATACGTACAGGCACGCGGCGCGACGGTGCGTGATATGGGTTATTCCTATGAATCGGATAACTATAACGGGATCGATTTGACGCTATTGGCGAAACACTTGGTGCAAGGTCACTCCATTGTGACGGCGGCTTATGCGCAAGAGCCGGACTCCGTTTTATACATGGTGCGCGATGACGGTATTTTATTATGCTTGACGCTAATACGCGAACAAGACGTTTACGGTTGGTCGCATTGGACGACAGACGGGAAATTCTTGTGGGTCGAGACGGTGCAGGAAAACGGCGAAGAATCGGTTTACGTCATTGTCGAGCGCAACGGTAAACGTTGTATTGAGCGCTTTCGTTCAGGCTGCAATGTCTACATGGACAGTTACGTACAGGCGAAAAACGGCACAATTCAAGTGCCGCATCTGCAAGGCAAGACCATTGCGGCGGTAGTCAACAATAAGCGGCTACCGGACGGAAACGAAACAAGGATTCAAACAGAATCAGAAACAGACACGGGCGCCGCGGGCCTTTCCTATGAAACGAAGATCGAGCAGCCGGGCGTCGAATTGCAATTGAATAACGGGACTGTACAGGCGCGAACGGTGCGCGTGAATGAGGTGACATTGCGCGTAACCAACTCAAAAGGCGGTAAAATCGGCCACAATTTTAAGCACATGGACGCATTACCGTATCCGTCGGCGGAAAACTTTACGGGGGATATTTTGGCGGTTATGCCGAATATTGACGTCGGCTTTAACACGCGCGGGCGTGTCTGCGTTTCGTCCGATGAACCGTTTCCGTTGAACGTGTTGGCGATTATTCGTTCGATCTCTGTGGGTGGCGGTCATGTCCAAGGTTACAACGGTTGACGCGCGAAGTGTTGACGTGTCTGTGTTGCATCGTTTGGGTGCGAATATGCGGCCGCATGATGTGGAAGAATGTGAGGCGTTTGGCTTGTCGCCGGTGGAGGCCGTGTTACAGTCGGCCTATAACGCGCAAAGTGAATCTTTTGTCGTACTGGACGAACAGGGCGAGGCGCTTTGGGTATACGGGCGCGGTCCGGTGATCGGCGCGGAGGGCGTCGGCATTTGGTGCTTGGGGCGCATCGGATCAGAAAAACACGCAAAATTCTTTTTAAGAGAAAGCAAGCGCGTAATTAATAAATGGCTTAATGAAGGCGCGGTGCTTTGGAATTACGTTAGTGTCAACAATGCGCCGTCGTTGCGGTGGCTTGCGTGGCTTGGCGCGACGTTTGGCGACACGGTCGAAATTGGTGGCGTGCAGTTTGTAAAATTCGAGATAAGGGGGAAATAAAATGTGTCATCCGGTGGCGTTGTTGGCTGCGCAAGTGGGTATGCAACTTATGGGGCAGCGGGCGCAAACAAAGGCCAATATTAATATGTATCGGGCGCAAGAACAGGCGGCGCTAACGAATCAAAAAATGAGTGAACGCCGACAAGAACAGATTGCGGAAGAATACGGACGGGAAGAAGGCCGCATGCGGGATCGTATGCGCCTAATTGCCGGGCAAAACGCGGCGGAGGGAGGCGCGGCCGGCTTGCAAATGGGCGGGTCGCTAATGGACGTCTTGGGCGCGTCGTATGGTGGATATTTAGACGACAAGGCGGCCAACTTGCGGAATCAGCGAAATGACGTATATAACGAATTTGTCCAAGGCTGGAATTACGGGCAGGAAGCCAAACAAGCAAGGGCGGGCGCGTATAATGCAAAACTTGCAGGACGCCGGGCAATGCTTGGCACGATCTTGGGCGGTGCGCAACAATATTACGACTTGCGGTCAAACGTCGGGGCGGCCAATTATAGCAATGCGGCGCCTGATCCGACTGTGCGGCTTGGCGACATTATGACAAATAATAATTACACGATATACAAACAAGGCGGTAAATTCAGATTAAAAGATAACCACACGCCGTGGCTTGCGGGTAAATGGAGGTAAGTTATGAAGCTGGAATCTTATACGCCTTCTGTGCGCGGAAACGTGCAACAAGCAAGAACAGGCGTTGCCGGTAACCTTGAAACGCGCGGAGGCAATGACACAACGTGGGGACAATTAGGCAAAGTCGCGGGAATTGCCCTTGAGGCGCAGATCAAACGACAGGAAGATGATGATGCCTTGCGCGTCGCCAATGCGCAAAGTGAGTACATACGCCGAACGAACGAGGTGTTATACGGTGACGGCGGAATGGCGTACCGGCAAGGGGAAAACGCGACGCGCACGCGGGAAGATTATTTGACGGCGGAAAAAGATATTCGCGCGCAAGTATTGAGCGAATCGGGCATAAAAACGCGGCGCGGGCAGGAGTTGTTCCAACGGCAGGTGGAAAAATCACTTACAGCAAACGAAGCGGACATTTTGGGGTGGGAAGAAAAGGGCCGCAAACAATGGATCGCGGACACGGCAACGAACAAAATGGAAGCGACGCTTGCGGCCGCTATTAATACGGGCAATATAAAAGCGGCCTATGACGGCGTCGATCAAGGCTTGGCGTTACAGTCGAGTTATTTAGATGAGGCCGGCTATCAAGCGGAACAGCGCAAACGTTATACAGACGTAACGAACAGAATGGTCGGAACATTAATTAATGCGGGCAATTATACGAAGGCACTGACGGCGATTGAACACGCGCGCGAAACGGGCTTGGTGTCCGGTGACGTATTAGAGAAGCTGGAAAGCGCCGCAAAAGAAAAGAAAGGCGTATTGCAAGCAAAAGAAAACGCCGCCGATTATGCAACATATTTTTCAGGACAGGGCAAAAGAATTTGGGAGGTCACGCGGGAAGCGTTTTCCGCGGTGTTCCGTGAAAAGAACAAAGGACGCGGAGGCAGTCGCGCAGAAATTGTTGAACGCTTTTTGGCGGCGACTTGTGGGCAGGAAAGCCACGGCGACTATAACGTGGAAAACAACTCAAACGCCGCGTCCGGCAGAGTTGCCCGCGGCAAATATCAGATTATCGACGGTACATGGCAGACGTACGCGCCAAAAGCAGGGCTTGATGCAAACGCGCCGAGAACGCCGGAAAATCAAGAAAAAGTCGCGCGGGCAATGGCGGAAGAGTATTACGACTTAACCGGCGGCGACACGGGGCAAATGGCCGCATGCTGGTATGTCGGCTCACCGGTTACAGGCTGGTCGCAAGAGGCGCTTAATCGGCCGCAAATATCCGACGACGGAACAGTGTATCCGTCAATTCAAGAATACATGGATCAGGTACAGGCGCGTATGGGCGGCGGGCAATTAACGGAAGGCCAACTGTTTGAACAGGAAGAACGAGAATGGCGGGCGTTTCAAGCGCAAGCGGCGGAACAAGAACGCGCGTATCGGCAAGACTTGCAGCGTCAAAAAGACAGTATTGAAGATGCACTTGAAACAATGACGCCGGAAGAACAATTGCAATTCTTGCAGGAACAAACGGCGGGCAATGAGGACTTAAAGCGCGCCTATCGGCCCGCTATTCGGGCGCTTAAAGCGGAGGGCGCAAAGATACACGATTCGCAAATGGACGGTATAAAACAGTTGATTGCGACGCGTCAAATTCAAGATCAAGAAGATCTGACCGGCTTTTTTGAACGCCACGGCTTAAAACCGACGTTTGCGCAATATAAGCAATTAAGCAATGAATTAACGGCGGCCAATGAGGGCACGGGCAAATATCGGTACACAAACGACGGCGCAATTAAGTCGGCAGTAAAAAAACTAGTAGGCAATAAACGCGGCGACTTTGACACAATGTGGGCGGGCGCATCGGTTGCCCTTAATAATGAGGCGGTAAAGTACCAGCAAGAACATCAAGGACAAATGCCGCCGCCGGCTTGGCTGGAACAAACGGCCGCGCGGTTAATGACGGACAATATATCCTTTGCGCATCACCCGCAAACGCAGATCACGCGTGCGGAGTTGGGTACATACGGGTATTCTAACGCGCAAGAAGTAAGCAACGAACGGGGCGAAATATTTATTCGCATGTTTGCGCCGGACGGTGAATTTATAGACGTTGGCGCGGATCAGGTGCCGCAATGGCTTGAGGGCGTTCGTTCCGGAGCGTACGGGGGCCTTGGACAATAGGGGGTATACATGGATAACAGAGAAGAACGGCAAAAACAGGCAGACGCGGCGTTTCGTTCGTCCGGCTTTGGTATGCCTAAAATTGCGCCGTCTCCGATACAACAAGAGGCGGACGCGGCGGCCAGCTTGGTCAACGCAAAGCCGATCGAGCAGCCGCCAACTTTGTGGGAACAAGTGCGAAATAGTGAAATCGGGCGTTCTTATTTTTGGGGCAAAGAGGACTATTCGCGCCGCGCAAAAGAGATCGCGGACCGTCTGCAAGTGTCTCCCGACGTCGTTTCTGTTTCCGGTGAAGAAAGTTTGAAGCGTTGGGAAAACACTTTTCAAACGCTGGAAATGGGCAAGCGTGACGACGAATTCGCGCAAACGTGGAGCGACTGGAACGACATTTCACAGACGGAACGGGCAATTCGTGTACACAATTATTCCGACGTTAAGCAAACAATGGGCGTTGTGGATAATGTTACGTCGGGTATTCGCCAAATGGACGCGCAAATTAAATTATCCGCTATGGGCAATGAACGCATGGAGTTAGAGGCGCAAGGCAAAAATACTGACGAATTAGACGCAAAAATTCAGAATCTGCAGAAGTATATCATGTCGCAGTCGGGCGACGGCGGTATCATTCATGACACGTCAAGCCAGCTATACATGATGGCCAATCAATCCGTTAATTCCGGCAAGGAAATCATGATCGGGTCTTTAATGGGCGCGGCGGCCGGTGCGGCGGCGGGCGGTGTTGGTGCAATTCCCGGCTTTATTACCGGCGCCGGCTTGGGGTATCGTGCGGGCCTGTTTAACCGTATGAACGAAATGGAGCGCGGCTTGTCATATCTTGAATATCGTACCGGCGGGGAATACGGGAAGATGTCCGCAGAAACGGCGGCAAAGGCGGCCACGGCTGTTGGTATAACTAACGCGGCAATTGAATTTGCGTCGTTTGGTATGGGTCTCAGGGCCTTAAGCATGGGCGCGCGCAAGATTGCAGGACGGACGGCGGCGACGGGCGCGCAGTCGATTATCCGCAACGCGGCGCGTTCCATTGCGTCCGCGCAAAGTGTGGGCGAGGTGGCGAAGATTTTCGCAAAATCGGCGGGAATCGGCGTTGCATCAGAAACGGCGGAAGAAGTCGCACAGCAAGCGGTGTCGGATATTGCGTGGAACGTGGCGGCCGATCCTAGTGAAGGCACGCGCAAGATGCCGGTTGCGGAAATCATCAGTAATGCGGTTGATGCGGGTATCACGGCGGCGCCGGCTATCTTGGGTATGTCGGCAGTATTGGGCACGGGCGCTAACGTTCGCTTTGTATCGAAAGCGGCGCGCATGTTGCGGCCGGACTATGAAATTCAAAAGGAAATGGCCGTTCATACCGTCGGCGCGCAAATGTTGCGCGACCTTGAAGCGGACAAACAAGCGAGCGCGCTATTCAAAAAAGATCCGGAATTATATACAAAGTCGGTACAAGAGGCGGCAGACAAACAAGGTCTTGGCGCTTTTTTTGTTGATGCGAACGCGCTTATGGAAACAGAGGACGGGCGCAATATCTTAAATAACATGGTAAGCAGTAATATCGTATCGGAACAAGCCTTGCAGACGGCAATCGAAACGGAAGGCCGCTTGGAAGTGCCGGTTGGCGTATATTTGCAAGAAGATTTTACGGAACAGGAACGGGCGGCGGTAGACAAGGCAAGCGCATGGACGCAAGACGGAACGACACAAGCGGAAATGGCGGCGCATTGGGAAAACATGGCCGCAAGCAAGTACGCGCAAGAGTTGCAAGACGATATTGACAGAATGATCCATGCGACCGATCGCGTATTGTCTGATAAGTTTTCGGCGGCGGACGAGGCGGACAAAGAAACAATCCGGCAAGTGTTGATGACAAATCCGCTGGACTTGAACGCGGCGCGCAAGAAGGTGCGCAAAGAAATTGAAGACAATATCGAGCAGACGTTTTCCGATACTATTTCCGTGATGCGCACCGACTTGGCGGACGGTGAAATTCAGTTAGTCCCCGGTCGTGATACTGTTTACGATCAGGACAGAATGTTACGCGCGTCAAGCAATCCGCAATGGTACAAAGATTTTTACGCAACGCACAAACGCAAGCCGCGCAAAGACGAGTTTTACGACATTATGCTCGATGAAGAAGAAAAGCAGGTGCAACGGTATTATTCAAACGGCGTAATCAAGAGCGAACAGGACTACGAAGACGCATTACAACAGATTGAAAACGGGCGCAAAATGGTTGAAGCGTTGCGAACGATAGACGCGTACAAAGATACGTTTGATGAACTGCAAAAAGAAAAGGCCGTGTCCTTGCGCATGTATTTGTCGCCGGACGAAATGAAAGTGTACGACGATGTCAAAACGTACATGGATAGCGTCGGCGGAGACGCACAGGAAAGCGCGCATCAAGCGGCGTACTTGTGGGCAAAACGCGCTAAAGTGTTTACGCAAATGATGCACGACATGGGACATACGGACTTTGTCGCGACGGACTATCTTGACATGCACCCGCTTTTCGCTATGAACGAATATACACCGGACGCGGCGGACAAAATGGCGGCGCAATTAATGCAACGCAACGGCGGTATTGCTCCGCGGGAATACTTTCAAAACCGATACGGTGACGGCGGTTATGACGGTCAATCAATGAGCAATCGAGCACGCGCGGCGTATGACTTGGGCGAAAAGCCGATGAGCAAATGGACGAAAGATGAAATCATCGAGGCCGTTTTGGATTATCTTGATGAGACGAAAGCGGAAACGGCAATCAGCGTTGACGAGATAAAAGCATTGCCCGCGTGGTTATTGAGGCAAGAGTTTTTAACCTATCGGAGCTGGCACCATACCGGGGCACTATATAACACGACAGACTTTTACGGTCTTGACTTCAAGGCGCTTGACCTTCCCTTGGCGCACTACCAGGAGAAAATCGAAGAACACAAAAAAGAACTGGCGGCGACAAAAGGCGACAGAGAAAAGGAACGCCAACAAAGAGAAGCGCGCCGAGAACGTCGGGAATTTGAAACACGCATCAAAGAATTACGCAAATACACCAAGTACAAAACGGATAAGGGCCTAATTGCGGCAGTAGACGACGGCCGTGTAACGCTGGAAGAACTGGAACAAAAAGGACAGGAAGAAAAGGCGAAAGGCTATCTTCGTTATACCGAATACAAGACAGAGACGGCACTAATAAAGGCGCTCCGCAATGGCGACATTACCATGGACAAGTTGGAAACATTGCGGGACGAAAAAGATCCAAAACGAATTGCCGCGCGTAAATTGGCAAAAGCGCAAGGCAAAAAAGAATGGCTTGAAGTCGTGGAGAATGATCCTGCTTTGTTCCGTTTATTGCCCGAACAGGCGCGCAATGATAAAGACGTAGCGTTGTTAGCCGTTCACCGTTACGGAATTGGCGCGCTTGAATATGTCGGCGAAACGTTAAAGAGTGATCCGGACTTTATTGTTGGCGCGGTTCGCCGAAATTCCGGCGTATTGTCGCAATTTGCGCCGGCGTTACTGAAAAATAATCGTTCCCTTTTGCGCCGTGTTGTTGTAGAGGCGCCGCGGGCGGCCGGACAACTGCAAAACATTTTGAGCGAAAAAGGGCGTCTTGAATTTATTACCGACGTAGCAAAAGATGCGCCGGCGGCGGTGGCGTCCTTTTTGTCGAAAGAACGGAGACTCTCTCCGCAAGAGGTTGAACGCATTTTTCAAGCATCGCCGAAAGCGGCGGAGCTTGTCGCAAAAGACGATATTAACCACTACAAAAAAGACGCAAGAGACAACATGGAACGGTATCAAGCGGTTGCGCGGGAATTTATGAAGGCGGAATCGCGCATTGAATATTTTCAAGCAGATGCGCAAGAACGGCCGTTAATCTCGTTACACAATACGACGGCGGCGAAGATCCGGCACATTGCCGAATTGGGCGGAATTGCCGTGCCGTCAATCGCTATTACGCGCGCAGATGTTCCGTATAATCGTTTTGGCAATATTACTTTAATTGCTGGTTCTGACTTTATTAACCCGAAAAAGAAAGAAAATCCGACCTTTGACACAGATGTATATTCGCCAAGATATCCGCAAGTTTATGACTACAAGTTGGAAAAAGGTGCGGAAAAAGAACTTGTTTCTTTTTTTACACCTTTAGTGAAAAAGTTTAGCGGTGAGGATATTGGCGCGGGGGCGTTGGCAGACCTAAAGAAGGCATTAGCCGGCGGACTTGACGGCGTTCTTTCTAAAAGCGGACTTGATGAAAACGAAACGGCACAAAAAGCATGGTTTGCGACAAAAGGACTGACGGCAAAAGATTTGCCAAGCACAGAGGCACGATATAAATACTGGATAGACAACCATTCAGAATTTAAGGAATGGCTTGCGCCTTTGTATCGTGCCATACCAAAACAAGCGCGCATTTTAACCGGATATACTGCAAGCGGGCGACAGCGTTTCAAAGATTACACGCTGGATAATATCGTTAAAATTATGCGCGGTAAGGCGCGCAATGAAGAAGGCATGTATTACGGAGTTGGCAACATTCGTGCGGCGCATGCAAAAAAATACAAAAACCTAACCGAAGTACAAAATGACCGGAATCGCATTACAAGTCATGAGGACATGGAAACATGGAAAGAAAAACTTAACGAAAAATGGGAATCCTTAACGCAAAAAGCGGGCGGCGCAAAGGCGGAAATCATTGCCGACATTGTTTTGAACAGTCCAAAAAGTAAATGGCAAAATGAACTTGACAAAGAGAATATAACGGGAATAAATGCGAACGCCCTGAGTGACTTTGTAAATGATATTACAAGCGCGCCGGCTGAATATTTTGAAGTGAAAAAGCAAAGAGCGGTTGGACTTGATGAGTTTTACGCGGCTATTGTTCCAAAGGGAACGACAAGAGAAACGCGCAAAATTTTACGTGATGCAGGTTTGCGCGTTGTTACCTATGACGGCAAAAATCGCAATGAGGTATTGCTTAAAACGGCGCAACAGTTACAGAAAAAACATGGTGACGTGTTGTTTCAAAGACAACAAGAACGACACGTTCGCGGTATGACGGCGTTACGTGACGGCCGGCAAATGTTGTTCTTGTTCCGTAAAGACGCTAACTTTTCTACTTTCGTGCATGAATCCGGGCATGTCTTTTTGGAAGATTTACAACAAATGGCAGCGCAAGAAAACGCGCCGGAGTGGCTGAAAAAAGACTGGCAAACGGTCAAGGAATGGACAGGCTGGAAAGACGGGGCGGACAATCGGGCGGCACACGAAAAGTGGGCGCGCGGCTTTGAGGCTTATGTACGTGACGGAAATGCGCCGTCGCGCGACTTAAAGGCCGTTTTTCGGCGTTTTCGCCGTTGGCTTGTGGAAATATATCAAAACTTGCTGGACTTGGGCGAAATCCCGCCGGAATCAATTCGCAATGTCATGGACAGAATGTTGGCAACGCAGGAAGAGATTGACGCCTACACGGCAGAAAAAGCGCTGGACACGATGCAAGACGTGGACACGAAACTGGCGGCGCGTTTGGCGAAACTGAAAGCAAGAGCCGCGGAAAAAGTGGAAAAAGACGTGGAGGCGAAAATTCGCAAAGGCGTCGAAGAAGTGCTTGAAGATGCAATTCAATCGTGGCGCACGGCGCGGACAGAAGAATTACAAAAAGAAGAAATATACAAGCATGAGGCACTGGCAAAACAATTTGGCGAAGATGTCCTGAATAAATACTATGCTGATGCGGCGGCGTTCAAAAAGGCGCTGGAAGATGCGGGCGGGCCGCTGGAAGAACGCCTGAAACGTGAAGAACAGGAACAGAGAAAAGCATTCACCGACGAATTAATGAACCCGGAATCTATTCGCGCGCAAGTGGAAGAATACATGACGGGCGAATTAGGACAAGCGGACCTACTGGAGGCAGAAACGAGATACATTGCCCGTGAACGCAATAAACTTGCGGGCGAATACATGAAACAATTGCGCAAGTTGAACGACAATCCGCAACGGGGAAATCCAAAACGAAGACTGCACCCCGGCGAATTGCCGGAATCGCCAACACGAGAGGAACTGTTGGCAAAGCCTGATGTGCAGGTGGTAGATGTCGCGTTGCCTGAAAATTCTCCGTTAGTTCCGAGCGCGGAATTGCTGGCAGCTCAACAGGCGAGAGATGAAGCCTATGCGGCCGGCAAGCGCGGCAAAGCTTTGCCGGACAATCCATACTGGAAAGAGTATCGGGCGCAGGCAAAAGCGTGGCTGAAAGAGCATGTGCCGGAGCATGTCGCTCACCCGGAGTTGGGCCTGATTCAAATTCCGCGAAAAGGAATTGATCATGCGACGGCCTCAGCGAGAAGCGCGGAAGCATTAGCCGTATTGGGGAACTTGGAACAAATACTGGCGAATGGTGTACTAACGCAATACCAAACTGATAGACACGGTGACGGACGCGTGCATGGTGTGTGGATTATGCATACCCCAGTGTACTATCAAGGGCAAACGTTGGTAGTGAGAAGTGTCTTGAAAAAGCGGTCGGACGGGGCGTTCTATTATGACTCGCAGGCAACAAAAATAGAAGCTACTATCGGGCTTAAACCAGCCGGGGAGTATAACTCCAGCGTCACTGATACCTCGATAGTAGCTTCTTCTGCTATTAGTGTAGAAGAAATGCTGAAACATGTCAAGTCCGAAGATCAACCTTTGGCTGACGGATATTTGACGGAGGCGGAACGGCTTGCCGAGGTGCTTTCCTATTTGCGGTCTGAATTAAAAGGACACGAGGGCGCGCGCGAATCGGTCGTTGACGCGCAAAAACAACTGTCCAAAATTCGCCAAAACGAACGCGCGGCGGAGCGTGAACTGGAGCGCGAACAAGCGCTGGTCAAACAGTTAAAAGAAAGTCACGCGGAAGATGCGGAAGAACACGCGCAAAAACTTGCGGAAATGCGGCAGAAGTTGACCGACATACGCAAGGAAAACGCGGCGAAGGTGCAAGCAATCAAGAAAACGGCGCGGGAAGAAATCAACACGCGTCTGCAAGGTTTGCGGGACGTTCGCGACAGTACGCAGGGGCGTTTACGCCTGATTGAAGAACAAGCGGCGCAAACGTTACGACAAGCGCCTATCGGTGAATCGTTGACGTGGAAAACGTATCAACGGAAAATCGCCTATTACGGCACATTATCATCGAAAGCGCTGGTGCGCGGTGATTATGCACAAGCGGCGGAAATGAAAGAGCGGCAATTGTATCATGCGTATCTTGCCAAACACGCGGTGATGCAGGAACAACAGGTGGATAAAGATATTCGCCGGTTGCGTGAAAATCTTAAACGAATGACGCGTTCGCAGCAGCCGATCCGCCTTGACACGCAAGCGCGTTATTTTGTGCATCATCTAATGTATCAATTAGGACTGACGGGAACAGACGCGCAAGCGCCGATTGACGGTTTCGAGATGTCCTCAATTGAAGAATTATTGAACCCTGATGTCGCGTTTGGTATGGGCGGAGATCCGGTTATTTCTCCGGCTTTACGGGCAATGTTTGAAGCGGACGGACGAAACGAAAAGACATGGCGGCAGATGCCCTTTGAAACGTGGGAACAGACGGTTCAAGTGTTGCAAGCGGTATACACGGCAGGGCGGCGCATGCATGACGGCTTGGCTATTGTCCGCAAAAACGGCGAACATGTAAGCATCGCCGACGCGGCGAATGAATTGGCCCTTAAACTTAAAAAGCGGTATGGGGAAGATAACAGAGATTTGCGACAGATCCGTAACGACATGACGCGCGCGGACCGTATGGGTCAATTAGCCGGCGAATTAGTAACGCAGCTTATTAAGCCGGAAATTATCATGAACCGGTTAGACGGTCGGGCGGCAGGGGTAAAGATTGATGATGATTCATTTCATCGCTTTATCTATGATCCGATCGCGCGCGCGGCGACACGTAAGCGCGAAATGACGGCGGATGCGAAACGAAACCTGAGCCGGATATTCGAGCGGCGCTATTCACGCAACGAGATGCGCGCAATGCGCCAAGAACGAAAATACCAAGTCGGTAACCGAAAGGCGTACACAAAAGAAGAGATATTGACGGCGGCGCTGAATTGGGGCGCGGCGGAAAACAGAAAGCGCGTACTGCATACGTTTGGCGTTGATGAGCAGACAATGGACGCCGCGTTTGGCGAAATACTGACGGCAAAAGATTGGGACACTGTTGAAAAGATTTGGCAATTTATTGACGGCTATTATGAGGAACGTAGCCGCGTTTTGGAACGGGAAACGGGCGTGCCGTTGGGCAAGGTGGAGGCCGTGCCGTTTACCATTAACGGCCGCAAGTTTGACGGCGGTTACTATCCGATTGTGTACGATCCTCAATTGTCGCAAAAGGCGTCGGACATGGACGTGGCGAATGAGTTAGCAAAACAGATGTCAAGTAATGCGGTATTTGGCGCCGGTTTAGGTGCGACGAAAAAGCGGCAAGCGGTGGTGAATCGTGAATTGTTGTTGTCGCTTGACGTATTGCCGCGCGCGGTAAATGAGGCTATTCTGCATATTTCTATGCGGGAAGCCGTGCTGGACGTGGCGCATCTGCTGGACCATGCGGCGTTGGCTGAACCATTGCAGAAAGTCATAGGGCAGTCGCAGTATCGAATGTTGCGTGAATGGGTGCGCGACACGTGGCGGGAAGAATTGGTGCGCGAATCGAGCGCCGAACAGTTTGCCAATTTATTGCGTCGTAACTCTACCTTTGCCGTCATGGCGTACCGAACGTCGACGGCACTTTTGAACGTTTGTAACATTGCTATGGTTTCTCATTCTTTGGGCAAAATTCGCACGTTGCAAGCGTTGCTGACGTTCTACTTACACCCGCAAAGAATTACGCGAAAGGTTAAAGAGAAATCAAGCTTTATCGCGGAACGTGAAGAAAACCTTGACCGTGATTTGGCGCGGGACATGAAAGTATCCGGCAAAGAATTATCCTATGTGGGAACGGACGGCGTGACGGCAAAAGCGGCGGAGGGCGTTTATTCTGCAAAAGAGGCGGTTGACCGGTTTGGATACTACCTAATCACAAAAACGGACTTAATGTTTTCACTTCCGACGTGGCAAGCCGTATATGAAGATACGGTGCGAGCGGAAATGGAACGCGGCGAATTGACGGCGGAACAGATTGACGCGGAGGCAATCGCAAAAGCAGATGAGGCGGTGCGGCGTATTTGGGGTAGCGGCGAAATTCAGGACCAATCAAAAGTCCAAAAGGGCCGCATTATGAAATTCTTTACTCCGTTTTATACGTTTTTCTCCGTGGTCTTAAATGCGCATATCGAGGCCGGATACGCGTTAAAAGACAACGGCAATCCGGTGCCGCTTATGTCTACCGTGTTGTATTGGCTATTCTTACAGGCGTTGTTGGAAACGGCTTTACGCGGTGCTATTGACGCGGCGACGGGGCGCGGTCCCGATGACGACGATGACTGGGTCGAGTACTTTGGCAAAGAGTATTTGAAAAACTTTGTCGGCACGGCGGCGGGCGGTATTCCGGGCGTGAATATTGCGGCGACGCTTACCATGAATACCATGTTGGGCGAATATTACCAAGGGCGCGGCAGTCAAGTGGTCGCTTTGCGCGTTATGGACGAATTGCAAGATTTGGCGTATGCCGTAGGGTCTGACAGGCGGGACTGGATCGACATGGGGCGGTCGGCGTCGCGCGTCGGAAACAGACTTGTCGGTTTTTCCGACACGTTGACCGACGGTTTCTGGACGCTGTTGCGCGTGACGTGTACGGAATCCGACGCGACGTGGGACGAAGCGGTGGCGGATATTATTTTTGACAGAAAGGCAGGGAAAGCCAAATGATCCAAGAAACAAAAACGAGCGTGGTATACGTGGGGGACGGCCGACAAAGGTCGTTCCCTTTTCCGTATCGGTATTACGACGCAAAAGACGTAGTCGGCTATGTGGAAAACAAGGGCAAGTGGGAACGAATTACGGGCAATTATGAATATCACGACGGCGAAAAAACATACGAATATCCGACGACTGGCGCGCCGTTAGCTAAGGGCGTAAAGTTAAAACTTGCGCGGGAAACGAAACAATCGCAAGAATACGACTTCGCCGAAGATCACGTTGAAAAGGCGCTGGACAAAATTACGATGATCTTGCAAGAAATAAACCGGGACGGTCTTGTACAAGTCGGCGTCGGTGACTTTGACGGTGTTATACCGGCGGGGCGGCCGTTCGCGTTCTTGCAATATAACGCAGATGCAAGCGGCTTTGATGTTGTAGATTTGCCCGACTTTGCCGGCGAGAAAAAGGTTCTGTTGGCTATTCGTGCCGGCGCAGAATCAGCGGCGAACAGAGCGGAGGCGGCCGCCAAACGAGCTGACGAACAAGTAACGGCGGGGGCGGAAGTCTTAAATAATTCACTTGCCACAATTGCCGGCGCGGTATCGGGCGGCGTCGCGCGTATTGGAACGCAGACGCGGCAAGCATTGAACGACGTAAACACAGCGGCGCAAGCGGCAGAAGATAAAACAAAAAACGCAGTACAAGCAACGCAAGACGCGGCCGCACAAGCGCAAAAAGAAATTGCGGCAGCACAGGCGGCCGCCGAAAGCGCGAAAAAAGAAATTGCCGACATACAGACCGACGTTCAAAACAACATAGCGCAAAAGCAAAACGAATTTAACACGCGGGCAAATGAAATTCTGGACAAGGTCGGCGGACTTGAGGAAACTGTAAAACGCGGCGAAGATGCGGTTGTGTCGTTGCAGAAATATGACGGACTGGAAGCCGCGGTTAAACAAGCGAAAGCGGCCTATGATCAGTCTGTTTCTAGGCTTGAACGGTCAATGTCCGACGCTGTTAGCCGGACCGAAGAACTTACGCAAATAGAAACGGCAACAAAAGCCGACGCGCAAGCCGCAGAGAAAGCGCGCACAGAAGCGCAAACGGCGGCAAGCACGGCAAGTAATGCGGCAACAAAGGCGGGGCAATCGGAAACGGCCGCAAAAAGCGCACAGACGGCCGCAGAAAGCGCGCGCACGGAAGCGCAGACGGCACAGACGGCCGCACAAGAAGCGCACAAGAATGCGGAAACGGCGGCACAAACGGCAAGCGGCGCCGCCGCAAGTGCGGGGCAATCGGCAGGAGCGGCAAGCGCATCGGCAACACAAGCGAAACAATCCGAAAGCGCAGCCGCCACAAGTGCGACAGAAGCAAAAAACGCGGCAAAGCAAGCAGAGCAGATCGCGGGCGGTGACTTTCTAACGGCGGCAAAAGCGGAAACAATGTTTGCCGATAAAAGCGGTACGGCGACGGCGTTAAAAAGCAAGGCGAACGCGACCAACGTTTATACAAAAACGCAGGCAAACGAGAAATTTTTACAAAAGACGGACAAAATCGACGCGTATACCAAAACAGAGGCCGCCGAAATGTTTGCTACAAAAGAAGAAGTAAAGACAAAAGCGAAGGCGACAGATGTTTATACCAAGACACAGGCAGACGAAAGATATTTACAAAAGACGGACAAGATTGATGCTTACACGAAAGCGGAAACGGACACCACGTTCGCCACAAAAAAAGAGGTAGGAACGAAAGCGAACGCGGTCGACGTTTATACGAAAGCGGACGCCGATACGACGTTTCAGCCTAAAGGCGACTATCTGATTAAGGGCGACGCCTATATGAAAGCGGAAAGCGACGCAAAATATCAGTTAAAAGGCACGTATGCGAGCGTTGAATACGTTGACGGTCGTGTGGCTAATATTGTCAATAGCGCGCCGGAAACGCTGGACACGTTGCAAGAGTTGGCGGAAGCGTTGGGGAATGATCCGAACTTTGCCACTACCGTCGCAAAAGAAATCGGAACAAAAGCGGACAAGGCAACAACAGAAAACGCATTGAAAGGCAAGGCAAATGCGGCGGACGTTTACACCAAAACGGAAAGCAATGAACGGTATCAGTTAAAAGGCGGCGCAAGTGTAGAGACCCTTTATCAATGGTTAAAAGAGCGCAATTACAACATGGATAATTTCCGAGGCTTGGAAAGCATTTTCCCGGTTGTTCAACTTTCGCCAATTAAGGTTGACGTCATAGAAGAAGATGCAACTGAAATGACGGGTACTGCATCGCCTAATGTAAAAATTATCTTCAAAGGGAAAACGGCAATATCCGATAGTAATGGGCTGTGGCGATTGCCCGCTGTTCCTGACTCAAACGCAACGGAAGTTACTATTCAATGGGTGGATTACGCCGGACGGACGCACACAGAAAAAATACCTGTTATCTTCAAAAAATACTGTATCCCGAAAGGCATTCAAATCGTCACACAATCAATTGCGGAGAAATATGAATTGAATAAGCCGCAAAACCTTGAGTTCCCCGCAAGTGTGACGCAAATTGAAGAAAGGGCACTTTATAATTACGCTCAAATAACCGGGGCGGCCGCTCCGAATTGCGAATATGTCGGCACTAAAGCGTTTTGCGGTTGTAGTCAATTAAAAAGCGTATCATTACCCGCTTGTATAACATTAGCGAATGACGCGTTTTTCCAATGCTCAAACCTTACGGAAATATCACTTCCCGAGTGTACGAAGATCGCAAGCTGGGCGTTTCATGGCTGCATTCGACTTGTTGCAGTCTCTATTCCTAAATGTGCTGACATGGATAACTTCGTATTTGATGAGTGCAAATCCTTGCGAACGGTTATTCTGTCCGAAAATTGGGTGCCGAATGGAGGTGTTAAAATACCTACAACGGCAACCGTGTACAATGCGAATAGAACTAAAAAAGTCAACTGGGATACCATGTCATGGGTCAATGTATATTAGCATCTTTTGAGGTGCTTTTTTAATGGGGCGAATTCTATGGTTAAAGAGATGAACGAAATAATTCAAGGCGTATCGGGAGCGATGATGAAGCTCGCCGACGCGTGGTGGGTGAAGTCCTTTTTTTCCGCCTTAGGTGGCGGCGCTATTTGGTTGATCCACTTAAAACACGTTCAAGTACTGGGCGTGTTTATTTTATTAGTGTTAATCGATCTAACTACCAAATGGAGCGCGATTACTTATCAAATGCTCATCGAAAAAGGGGCGAAGCCGGAGAATATATCCGGCTTTGATAAGTGGATAGCTATTCCGGTCGCATTCGCCGAGGGGCGCGTGTCATCGCGATTTTGTCGTAACGGCTTTTTTTATAAGCTATTGACCTATACCATTGCCACGGCGGCTGGGTTCTGTTGGGACTTCATGACGGGCGCGGGGTTCGCCGTCAATCTCGTCTGGATGTATTTAGGCGCATCGGAATTTTTATCCATTCTGGAAAACATGCGTGACGGCGGAAACGTCGTTATGGGGCGTTTTTTGGATCTCGTGAAAGACAAAGTCGAAAAGAAAATTAAGATGTGAAAGGAGAGAATGAACGATGAAGGTATTTATTAATCCGGGTCACGCTCCGAATGGCGTGCCGGATCCGGGGGCGGTCAATCCGGTAACGGGGGATCGTGAATGTGATTATGCTTTAACCTGCGGCGAGCAGTTGAGGGACTATCTCATTGCCGCCGGTTGCAAAGCCGCAATGCTCCAGTCGGACAGTTTAAGCGAAATATGCGAAACGTCCAACGCGTGGGAAGCCGATGTTTTTGTGTCCATTCACTGTAACTCGTTCAACACGATGGCGAGAGGAACAGAAACGCTTTATAAGTCGGAAGCGGGGAAGGCATTAGCGGAATGTATCCAATCTCAGATTATTAATTCGATTGATACTCTTGACCGAGGAATCAAGCAAAGAGACCGCCTTTGGGTGCTGAATGGAACCAATGCGCCAGCCGTTTTAGTCGAATTGGCGTTCATTGACAACGCAAATGACCTTGAATTGCTGAAAACGCAGTTAAATGCCTTTTCTGCGGCGATTGCACGCGGCGTGACTGATTATGCCAGACTGTGAATAAAAGTCGATAAAACGCGCTGATTTTCGTGACGTTTTTAAGCGAATGGGCAATAAAAGTACGATGTAGGAAAAATCATGTATTTTTTCATAGGTGGCGAGGGTCGCTAGGAAAAAATAACGGTTTTTTCATGGGTGGTGACGGCAGTTGTTTCCAAAATGGAAATATCTGCTTTTTGATTTAGGGCATCGTTTTTTCAAACGCGGAACGTTTTCCAAAATGGAAACAGTTGAAAGCGAAATATGCAGATGTTAAAATGCGAGCAGGCGAAAGCGACAAATCTACGCGAGGAGTCGCAAAGACCTTGCTTATCTACGCGAGCGGCAAGGTCTTTTTTGTGCGTAATGTGCTACAATGTAATTGAATAGCGGTAAACCTACGGGAGAGCCGCGGGGACTTGCCTACGATGAGTACGCAAGTCCTTTTAATTTGGAAATGTTGAACTTCGTAAAAATCGGTGTTTTCACGAAGCTAAAATATTGAACTTCGTAAAAAGCAGCATTTTCACGAAGTTAGAACAATAAAGGTGGTGATGCTGGGTAAAATAGTCCCATGGCGGAATTGACTTGATGACGAGCAAAATGTATACTGATTTTGGTAAGAGGAGGTGAGCCCATGTTGAAGGCAATGGACGTTGCAAACTATTTTATTGATGTTGGCGTTTTGCTTGGTCAAGATGATATGACCAATATGCGCGTAAATAAACTGTTATATTTTGCGCAAGGGCGTCATCTTGCCAAGACCGGAAAGCCTTTATTTGATGAGGATATTGAGGCTTGGAAATATGGGCCGGTAGTAAAAAACGTTTACCAAACATTAAAAGATAACAAAGATAAAAACATTAGCGTTCCATATGGCGAATATTCGATAGAGATATTTACGCCCGAACAGCGTCAAATTTTACTGGAGGTAGTGTCTAAATATAATAGACTTGTTACCAGTTATCTTGTCGCTTTAAGTCATGCGGCGGGGAGTCCGTGGGATTTAGCTTTTTCTTCTGGAAATGACAACACGATCCAAAAAGAAGATTTGAAAAAGTATTTTACCGATTGTATGGACACTGACAGTGACAACGAATGCCCGCCTTCGGACGTTAGCGAAACATATTTTGACGAGGACGGCTATACGGTGTTTCCAAAGGAATGGGACGATGGCGATTGGTGAATGGGAAGTTTGGTGGGCGTTTGTTAAGTTTGAAGATTCCAGTCAAATAAAGCGTCGGCCAGTATTGATTTTAGGCACGGGGGAGATTGCACTTATTGCGCCGTTGACATCGCACAAGCCAAGAAAGGGATATGTTGGCGAGTACGAGTTGAGATCGTGGCAGAAAATTGGGCTTTCAAAACCGTCCGTTATCCGTCTTTCTAAAAAAGGAAAGATTAATTCCAAATATCTTGATTGTAAAATTGGCGTATTGCCTGATGGCGATATAGAACGAATTAAAATTGTAATGGAATTTCATCGGTTATAACCAGAAAAGGCACTCAAGTGAGTGTCTTTTTTGTTGGATAAAGAGACGCACCTTGGCGTTTCTTTTTTACTTTTATCCATATGTAGTATGTGAAGAAATTGCACATACCATAAAGGGGTGAGGACGATTGCTAAAGCGAAGATTGCTTTTATGCTTGTTGCCGCTATTATTGGCGGCTTTTTTGTTTGGTGGCTTTTCGGTGAAAGCGGCTCCGGTGACATTGACGGAGGCGGAATGGCAGACGCTAACGCACGAATTGAACGCGCTCGAAGCGAGAACGAACGAGCGGGAGAATCTAATAAACGAATTGAAGGCAGCGTCGGGCGGCTTGAACGACAGCAACAACGAATTGAAAGCGGAAATAAATCGGTTGAAAGCGTTGCAGATCGAGCAGCGGCAATCCTTGAGCAAGACAGAGCAAGCCTTGAAAGAATCCGAGCAGTCGTTGATGCGGTGGAAAAAAGACGAATTGAAAAAGCGGACAAGCCTTGAGCGAAAAAAACGAGCATGGCAGATTATAGCGGTAGCCGCTGTAATTGCGGCGGCAGTGAAATAAAAAAGGGGCAGGATTTTTCCTGCTCCGCTTTTTTTATTTGAAATAGTTTTCCCCCATTGTTCCCCCACGATAAAAGGCAACCAGCAACAAACGCCTATTTGCGGTTCTTTTTTAATCTGTTCTTCTTATCGAGATCATAGGGAATCACGGCGCTGCAACCGACACAGCGAATGCGTCCGCGCCGACGTTCCACCTGACTTTGAAAAAGAGTCAGTTCTTTTTTGCAATACGGACAAATAATCATCATGGCAAGTTCCTCGTTTTTGTTTCCAGTATACGCAAGCGCCGAGAAAACGGCAAGTTTCTTTGACATTCCGCGGGCGCGCGACTACAATAAATAGTATTATGAGTATGAATAAGAAATAAAGGATGATGAGTATGTTTTCCTATCCCGTACGGGTACGTTTTTATCACACGGACGGCATGCAGGTCACGCACCATGCCAACTATATTTTATGGTTTGAAGCCGCGCGTGTGGAGTTTTTTCGTCAGGCGGGAATTCCGCTCGGCGACATGATACGCGATGAAATCGTCTTTCCGATTTTGCATGTGGAAGTCGATTACCACCATTCGTCTTACTATGATGATGAGCTTGAAGTTCATGCGAAAATCGTCAAGCTGACGCGGGCGCAAATCGTGTTCGCGTATGAAATCGTGCGTCCGAAGGACGGCGCGACCATCGTCACGGGCAAGACGAAAGGTACGTTTACATCGGTCGAAACGGGCAAAATCATACGCTTGCCGATGAAATACTATGAACGTTTGCAAACGATGATCGAACCGGGAGATGCCGAATGATCGGCGTTATCGATTCCGGCGTGGGCGGTCTTTCCGTATTGAAAGAGTTGCGGCAGGCGATGCCGCAGGCGGATTTTTTCTACTTGGGCGACACCGCGCGCAATCCCTACGGCACGCGAACGCCGGAGGAAATTAAAAAGTACTCTCTGCAGTTGGGGAAATGGCTGTTGGCGCGTGAAGTGACGGGACTGGTGGTCGCCTGTAATACAATTACCGTGCAGGCGCTGGATTTGTTGCGACGCGAATTGTCTATGCCGGTGATCGGCATGCAGACGGATGTCGCGTTGTTGCCCGCGGAAAAACGTGTGGCCGTGTTCGCGACGCCGGCGACGATCGCCAAGGGGAATTACCAACAATCTCTGGCCGAGCGTTATCCGGCAGTGGATGTGGTGGCGCACGCCTGTCCCGGCTTGGCCTCGGCGATTGAACACTATCGCCGTGAAGAGATCGGGCAGCTGCTGGAAGAATGCCGTCCGTTGCTTTCTGAATGTGATGCGGCGATTCTCGGCTGCACGCATTATCCGCTGGTCATAAGCGATTGGCAGGAACTTTCGCCGTCGTGCCGATTTATTGATCCGGCGCAGGCGACAGCGAAAGCGGCTCGCCACGCGTTGGGCGAGCAGGCGCAAGGCAGCGGGCGAACGGAGTATACATTTACGCAGGAAGGCCGTGCGGCCATGTGGGTTTCCCGCTTGTTCGGACCGAACGCCGCGGCCCGCCAAGTGACGATCGAGGAGTGAAGCAAAAATGTGGGGCTATTATGTATTAAATATAATTATTGCCGTTCTTGTTATTATCGCCGTTGTGCAGTTGCTGGCGGCGCTGCATGCGGCGCGGCAGGGCGATGCGAAGTGGAAGGTGTTCTTCCCCGGCGCGCGTCGCGGTGAACGCAAAGGCTATCGTCGCGCTGTTCCGGAACCGCCGCTGGTCGTTACGAAGGTGACGCCAAAGGCAGTGACGTTTGCAATCGAAGCGGCATTACGCAATATCGGTCGCCAACAGGGGACCGTGATGGATTGCTTCCCGCGCGCCTATTTACCGCAGGAACAGTATCCGTCATTACGCGTGGAGGCCTTCTTATCGCGAGCGGATGAACCGCGCGATGACGGGTATTGGGAAGCGTACCTTGTGCCGCGTAAAAAAGACGCGCTCTTGACCATTGTCGTTACTTTACGTTCATTGGACGGTCCGATCGCTACAGCTATTGGTGATCTTGGAGAATTTCCGATCGATGTGGTTTACAACGTGTACGGACGCAGCGATGCCCGCTATGAACGCACCCGCTTCCTTGTTTCCGGCACGCATTTGCGCCAGGCGCTGTTGCAGGAGAAAGGGGTACGCTGATGAACGAACAGATGAAACTCATCCCAATCCCGACGCGTATTTTGACGGCGGCGGACGACATCGCCGATGTCGTATATGAATACGGGCATTTTTTGATCGGACCGCATGATGTAGTGTGCGTGGCGGAAAGCGTAGTCGCGATCACGCAGGGTCGCTATGTGCGTCCGGAAGATGTGAAAGTTTCCTGGCAGGCGCGACTGATGAATCGCTTTGTGCCGGCGGAAGGTTCGATGTCGACGATTTACGGCATGCAGGCCGCGATGGACGCGGAAGGCGAATGGCGGATGCTCTTTTGGTTCATCGTTGGCTTTATCGCGAAACTGTTCGGCAAACGCGGCGTATGGTATGCGCACTGCCGGCAGGCATCCCTCGTTGACGATGTCACGGGAACGATGCCTCCGTTTGACAAATGCATCGTGTACGGTCCGGATGAAACGGATGAGGTTTGCGATGAAATCGCTGACCGCCTCGGTTGCCACGGCGCCGTGATTGCGGATGTGAATGATTTGAAAAGAAGCGCGGTACTGGGCACGAGCAAAGGCATCGACGCGCAGGAAATCGCGCAACTTTTGATTGATAATCCGTTCGGCAACGCCAGCCAAAAAACACCGATTGTCGTCATTCAAAACTACTCCGGCGGCAAAGCACGTCCGACACTTCCGCAAGATTCGTTCACCGATACATTACCGCCGCCATTGCCGCCGCTTGACAAATCACAGAAATAGACGTACAATACTGACAATATCAAAAGATTTCAATGACCACGAAAAGGACATGACCGTCATTGCCAGGTAACTCAAGAGAAGAGCGTCACGGCTGCAAGCGCTCGTTACCACAGTGATTGTTACCGCCTTGGAGTCGCCGTTCGGAAATGAACGGCCGGGCAGACCCGTTATCACGATCGAGAGAATCCGTACGGATTAACTTGGGTGGAACCGCGAATTAACTTTCGTCCCATTTGGGGCGAAAGTTTTTTTATTGCAAAAGGAGCAGATACTATGGCAAAAATCCACTTGGCGGACGGCAGCGTACGCGAGGTAGCAAACGAAAGCAGCTGGCTGGATGTCGCGAAAGCGATCAGCAACAGCATGGCGAAAAAAATGGTCGTCGCAAAAGTCGACGGCGAGTTGACGGACTTATCGCGTCCGGTCGTCGACGGCGCTCAAGTCGAATTTTTTGACGGCGCGAGCCCCGAAGGCCTGCACGCGATCCGTCATACGGCGGCGCATATTATGGCGCAGGCGATTTTGCGCCTGTGGCCGGACACGAAACTCGCGATCGGACCGGCGATCGATAACGGTTTTTACTATGACATGGACACCGAGCATGTGTTCTCGCCGGAAGATTTCCCCGCGATCGAAAAAGAAATGAAAAAGATCGTGAAGGAAAACCACAAACTCGTGCGCGAAGTGATGAAACGCGACGCGGCGATGGAACACTTCAAAGCAGAGGGAGAGATTTATAAAGAAGAACTGATCCGCGATCTGCCGGCGGACGAAACCATTACTTTCTACACGCAGGGCGAATTTACCGACCTTTGCGCGGGTCCGCACGTAGTTTCGACCGGCAAAGTCAAAGCATTCAAACTGATGAGCGTCGCGGGCGCTTACTGGCGCGGCGATGAAAAAAATAAAATGCTGCAACGTGTCTACGGTACCGCCTTCGGCAGTCAGGAAGAATTGGATCATTACCTGTTCGTGCTGGCGGAAGCGGAACGCCGTGATCATCGTAAATTGGGCAAAGAACTTGATTTATTCAGCTTCCAGCCGGAAGGCCCGGGATTCCCGTTTTTCCATCCGAAAGGAATGGTTTTGCGCAACGAGCTGCTGGCGTTTTGGCGAGAGCTGCATCACGAATACGACTACGATGAAATTTCCACTCCGGTCATTTTGAATCGCGATCTGTGGATGCGTTCCGGTCACTGGGATCATTACCGCGACAATATGTACTTCACGCAGATTGATGAAGAAGATTACGCGATCAAACCGATGAACTGCCCGGGCGGTATTCTGTACTATAAAGATTCGCCGAAGAGCTACCGCGATTTCCCGTTGCGGGTCGCCGAACTCGGCTTGGTGCATCGTCATGAAATGAGCGGCGCGCTGCACGGCCTGTTCCGTGTTCGTTGCTTCACGCAAGACGATGCGCATTTGTTCATTTTGCCGAGCCAGATGAAAGAAGAAGTACTGAAAGTACTCGAACTTTTTGATCGGATTTACTCCGCTTTCGGTTTGGAATACCATGTGGAACTCTCCACGCGTCCGGAAGATTCGATGGGCGATGACGATCTGTGGGAACTGGCGACCACCGTTTTGCATGACGCGATCGAATCCGCGGGCGTAGCGTACAAGATCAACCCCGGTGACGGCGCGTTCTACGGACCGAAGCTGGACTTCCACATTCAAGACTCGCTCGGACGTACCTGGCAGTGCGGCACGATTCAGTTGGATATGCAGATGCCGGAACGTTTTGACATGACGTATATCGGCGAAGATGGCGAAAAACATCGTCCGGTCATGATTCACCGCGCCGGCTTCGGCAGCATCGAACGTTTCATCGGTATTTTGATTGAACACTACGCCGGCAAATTCCCGGTCTGGCTCGCTCCGCTACAGGTGAAGGTCATTCCGGTCGCGGGACGTCATCTGGAGTACGCTAACGAGGTGGCCCGTCAACTCAATCAGGCGGGCTTGCGAGCGCAGGCGGATGAACGCAACGAAAAGCTCGGTTACAAAATTCGCGGCGCGCAATTGGAAAAAGTACCGTACATGTTGATCTTGGGGGATAAAGAAGTGGAAGCGCAGTCGATTTCAATCCGCAACCGCGCGGGCGAAGAAACCAACGATGTGGTGCTGCAAGATTTTATCGCGGACTTGCAGAAAGCGGTTCGCGAACGGCAAGGTTGAGGTCGCTTATGGGGGCCCATGAATATTCCAGCAGTGACGTCGGTCGTGTGGCCATGAAGTTGGCGCTCACGTCTTCACGCGCGGAAGAAAACACATTGCGTAAAGAATTTTCCGAGGCCGGTTTTAAAACGGCGGCGGTGGATTTTGGCGGCGTGTTTATCACGATTTTACCCAAACTGATTGAGCATGCGGTGGTAGCCGCCCAGCGCACGGGTATTGTTTCCGATACCCACGTCGGTGAAGGCGCTGTCGTCGGCGCGGTCCAGTCGGCAGTCGAGGCGATTAAAATGAAAGCGCTCGGCCAAAATATCGGCGGTAAAATCGCCATTGCTCGCAAAGGCGATCATCTTGTTGTCGCTATTTACGGCACTGTCGGCGTGCTGCACTTTAACGAAGTGGTGGCGGGCATCGCGCATCGCGCCGTGTATGACAATATCTGAAAATAGAAAGAGACATGCCAAGGCATGTCTCTTTTTGTCGCCATCATTTTTAGAAGCGTATTGTACACCTTCGCTCTTCACCACATCACAGGCGCTGATGGGATTTGATTATGCTATAATAAATAAATAAGATATTATTTTCCGTAATAGCGCCAATCGATAGGGAGGAACGGCATGAACGTACTTTTTTGGGATATTGACCAGACGCTTGTGTATACCGGCCATGCCGGTTTTCTTGCGATTGAGCACACCCTGACGGAAATGATGGGACCGGATGCGACATTACCCCGATTTGATGCGGGAGGACGCACGGATAATTTTATCTGCCGTGAAATTTTGCGGCACGCGCTGCAAAAAGAACCGACGCTTGACGACGTGCATCAATTCAGCCGTCAATACGAAGAAACGCTGCTCTACTATATGCAGGAAACGAAAGGAAAAATTCTGCCGTATGTCAAAGAATTGCTGGCGTATTTCAGCGGTATGCCCGATTATGATCAGCTGCTCTTGACGGGCAACAGTCGCCGCGGCGCGGAACTCAAGCTTACCCATTACGGTTTGGCGAGCTATTTTGATTTCGATTACAGCGGTTTTGCCGGCGATGATTTCAATCGTATCGATGTCGCACGGCGCGCCGACGCGTTGGCGCGGGCCAAGTGGGGCGCGGAACTGGAAAAAATATTTATCATCGGTGATACGGAGCACGATATTCAGTGCGGCAAAAAAATCGGCGCGTATACGATTGCGGTCGCTACCGGTTCACGCAGTTTGGAAAAACTGCAAGGGTATGAGCCGTGGCGGGCGTTGCCGGAATTAATCCCGGCGGATGCATTTCAACAACTGTTAGATGAAGCGGACACGGAAGAGCCGCCTATGCATCCGGTAGCGGGAAAAGGAGAATAGCATGAATCAGAATGGGGAACCGGAAATGACGGAAGAACGTCGCGGGACGACTGACAATCCCGTTTTTCCCAAACAGATATTATCGGTGGTAGGGGATCCGATGTATGAAGATGAGTCGGACAATTCGGGCAGTCGTTGGCCGGTGATCGGCGTCGCTTTTTTGGTGGCGGTATTTTTCATCTGGGCTCTGGGGCGCATGATTGATCATTATCAGGCGACGCAAAGTTTCTGGGGGAGCATTGATTACGCGAGCATTGTTTTCGTGTTGTTCGCGATCTACTATTTGCTGGGACAGGCGCTTACCAGTTACCACTTGCGTTTGACCGATACGGCGCTGATTTGCGAATATCGCACCTGGTTTCGCATGCATCGCACGGAAATTCCGTACGACTGCCTTTACGGGGTGCATACGCACAAAGCGCGGGTCGCCAATAACGTGAAGTTCCGCTACAAATGGCGTTGGTATTCGCTTTTGGATTCCCGCCTTCTGTACGCTCTTTTCTGTAAAATTCCGCGACCGGGTAAAAAACCGCAATTCGGTCGCGCGTTGTTCAAAGCGGAACCGCAATTTTTGCTCGGCTTGAATGAATACTTGCCGGGGCGGGTGGGGATCACCGAAGAGGAAACCACCTACCATGTGCTCTTGGACGAAAGCAAACGTATGGATGAAGTCGAGCGTTTGAAAGCCGCAAGAAAGCAGGCGAAGTGATGCGTTGGAGCGGTACTCGCGGCATCTTGATGCTGCTTTTATTCCTTTTTGTCGGAGCGCTTTTGGGCGGGATTTTGGCGGATCTTCTGGGGTCGGTCTCCTTCTCCGGCATCATGCCGTACTTCGTTCGGCAGTATACTTTGCTTGACGTGCAAAATATTCATTTAAATCTCTTGATACTTGAAATTGATTTCGGCATTCGATTTGCGCCGAACTTATTAAGCGTAATCGGCATGATTATTGCCGTATGGGTATTTTGGAGGATCTGATGTGGATTTTGGCATCGGCATCACCGCGCCGTAAACAGCTCTTGACAAGGGCGGGCGCTCATTTTACCGTGATTACGCCGGAGTATCGGGAACGCAACCGAAGCGAGCATGCCCCGGCGGCCTTGGTGCAAGAACAGGCGCTTGGCAAAGCGCGCGCCGGCACGGCGATCTCTCACATGCCGCAGCTGGCGGTGTTGGGCGCGGATACGCTGGTGGTTTGCGATGATACGGTGTTCGGTAAGCCGCGTGATCGGGAGATGGCGAAGACTATGCTTACCGCGCTCGGCGGCCGGACGCATCATGTCGTTACGGGACTGGCGTTACTTTTGCCTTCAGGAGAAGCGATCACGCGGGCGATAACCACCGAAGTCAAGATGGAACGCTGGCCGCAAGCGTTGCTGGAAACGTATTTGGCCGGCGACGAATGGACGGATAAGGCCGGTGCCTACGCGATTCAGGGAACGGCGGCGCTGATGATTTCCGACATCGCCGGAAGCTACACTAATGTGGTCGGTTTGCCATTGCACGCGACATATCGGCTGCTCACGGAAAACGGAGTGGAATGGTAATGGCACGCATTTGCGATTTGACAGCGGAAGAGCGGCCGCGCGAGAAGCTTTTGACGCAGGGGCCGGAGAAACTGACCGAAGTGGAGCTGATCGCTTTGATCTTAAAAAGCGGGATTCCCGGTCAGTCGGTGATTGAGCTCGCGCGCGCGGTCGAAGACCAGTGGATCGGAGGCGATCCGTCGCGCTACGGCTCACTCCATTGGCGGGATCTCTTGACGGTCAAAGGCATCGGCGTCAGCAAAGCGGCGACTCTCTGCGCTGCGATTGAATTGGGGAAACGTCTGGCGCAACGTAAACCGCAAACGCGCAGCGATTTTTCCGATCCGGATGCGGTCGCGCGGTATTTTCTGCCGCAGTTGCGGGATTTGCCGCAGGAAGTGTTTTACTGTTGCTATCTGAACACGAAAAATGGTTTGCTCGCCGCGATTGAACAGTCGCGCGGCAGTTTGGATCAAAGCGTCGCCGATGTGCGACTGGCGATGAAAGATGCGATTCGTTGGAACGCGGCGGCGATGATCCTGGTGCACAATCATCCGAGCGGTGATCCGACTCCTTCCGGGGCGGATATCGCATTAACTGAGCGGTTTAACGCCGCCGGTGAAGTCTTAAACATACCGGTGCTCGATCATGTGGTCATCGGTGCGGGAACATTTGTAAGCTTGCGTCGGGAACATTTATTTCAGCCTTCTGTGTGACCATTGTCGGGGAAAGCAATGGGAAAGGAGCCTACGCATGGACATCGAATATTTTCGCAATTTTATTATGATAGTCGATTCGCAGACCTTGACCGAGGCGGCGAAGCGACTGAACATGGTACAGCCCGCGTTAAGCGCGCAGTTGAAACAAATTGAGACGAATTACAAGGCGGATCTGATCATTACATATCGAGGCGGGCGGCGCATCGAACTCACCGAAGCGGGGCAACTTTTCTATCGCCGCGCCAAAAATATTATCCGTTTGGCGGACGAACTCAAATATGAGGTGCAAAGCGTGTCGCAAGGCGGTGAAGGTACCTTGCGCATCTCGATTACGCCGGGCGCGGTCAACGGCTTTATCGATACCTATTTGCAGCCCTTTACGGAAGAGCATCCGCACTTCCGTTCCATTTTTTCCGAGGGCAATGTGGACCAGCAGGCGGATGCGATGCTGAACGGAGTATCCGATATAGGCGTTATGAATGAGCCGATTCCGCGCGGCTATTTATTTGACCTGCTCACGATTCGCTACCGATCGCTTTCCGCCGTGATGAGCGATCAGCAGAAATGGCTCAAAAAACCGCTGCAGCCTTTGACCATTGAGGATCTGGCCGGTATTCCGCTTTGCGTGACGCGCAGTTTGGCGCCTCGTCTGGAAAGCTTTTTCCGGGAACGCGGTTTGCATCAAGATATTCGCGTTGTCTGCAGCACGAATCTGGTTGCGATGCATTGGGCTCGCCGAGGCATGGGGATCGCGGTGGTTATGGGCGAGCCGGATGAAGACGTCAACATCGGCCTCACCACCATGCCGATTGCGACGGAAGAGATCGTGGGAGCGGAGCACATTTACACAGTCAAAGATCGCAAATTGACTACGATCGCGCAGATGTTCTGCGATTTTATTCGCGAACGAAATTAACCTCTGTTTGATGCTCTCGCGGTACAAGCATATAATAATATTGACGTATTATATATTTAGGAATATTTTTAAAGGGAACTCCATGAAGAACTTTACTTATCACGTTCCGACAAAGGTTATTTTCGGATCGGATCGTGAACGTGAAGTCGGTCAGCTGTTGCGCAAAGAAGGCACTCCAATGCGCCCAATGCCACGGCTTATTGGAGCGCGTGCAGGCATCATTGGATGAAGCGGGTATTTTATACAACGATATCGGCGGAGTTTACCCGCCGACGACACGCCGCAAAGCGAACGAAGGGATTGCTCTCGGCCGGATTGAAGATGTGGATTTTATACTTGCGCTGGGAGGCCCTGCGGTCGTCAATCTGGCGAAAGTCATCGCGATCGGTATCGTCAACTACGGCGATATCTGGGATTATTTCACCCGCGAACGCGTAGCTAAAGAGGTTTTTCCGGTAGGTGTCATTGCTACCACCATGGCGGGTTCCGGTGAAATGAGCGTGGTAACCCATTTGACCAATAAAGTGCAGCGCGTCAGCCGCATTATCAATGTGGTGGGCGCACGGCCGCGCTTTGCGATCATGAATCCGATGCTGACGTATCCACTTTCCAAAGAGGAACTGTACAGCGGCATTTCCAAAATTATGATCATGACGATGGAACTGACGGATAATATCTGCGAAGCGCTGCTGCGCGTATTGATCCGCAACTCGCAGACCATCCTGACGGAAATGAATAATTATGACGCCAGAGCCAATGTCATGTGGGCGAGCGCGCTGGCGCATAACGACCTGACCGGTTCCGGCAACGGCGAGGCGGATATTACCGTTCACGAACTGCAAAAGGAACTGTTGGGCTTGTATAATATTTCTTCCGGCGTCGGTATGGCGGCCGTTTGGTGCGCGTGGGCAAGATACGTCTACACCGCCGATGTGCATCGCTTCTATCGGTACGGCAGAACCGTCTGGGGTATTGAACTCGACTTCGGCACACAGGAAGAAATCGCGCTGGAAGGAATTCGTTTTACGGAAGAATTCTTTGCCCAAATCGATATGCTCGGTCCGGTAGCTTCGCAGGAAGTTCGGGATATCGAATTCAATTTGGAGGAGCTGACCGATCGCGCGATGGCGGGTCGTCCGCAGCTCGGCAGCTTTAAGGTCTTGACGCGTGACGAAGTGCAGCGCATTTACGCGGATGCCGTCGAATATCTGAAAAACTATCGGTCAGTGTCGTAATCGACACTGACCGATCGCCCGTGACAGAGCAGGAGTAAATACGCTGCTTTGCCAACCTCGGCGTAGTCACTAAATACGAAAAAGACGTCCGTACGGACGTCTTTTTCGTATTTATTTTATTTTGCAAGTTTGGCTTTGGCGGCGGTGTCTTTTTTGATTTTTTCGATGATGGCGGCGCCGCGTTCCGAATGCAGGTAGTCCAACGTGGTTTTCGGAACCATCGCCTCCACCGTTTGCCAATCATCGTTGGCAAGCGCGGCACGCACCTTAGAGGCGCTGACGATAGTACCCGATTTTTGGATACGGGGAATGATCTTGAAATCCATATCATTCATCGGCAATACTTTACTAAGCGCCGAATTATACGCGCTTGTCGTGTTGTCGGTCGGTTCTTCGCCGACGAAACGAACGGTGATGTCAAGCGCCGGCGC
The DNA here is from genome assembly GCA_900556745.1 of uncultured Veillonellaceae bacterium. Classification (GTDB taxonomy): domain Bacteria; phylum Bacillota; class Negativicutes; order Veillonellales; family Negativicoccaceae; genus Negativicoccus. The sequence goes on along the minus strand of USPU01000001.1, from coordinate 14,461 downwards.
GATCTTTTCCGCGAACACGGTCGCGTCGAGTTTCGTTTGCGCGTCGAGCGCTTCCGTACCTTTGATGAAGTAGGTCGGGAAGGTGGCGTTCGAAATGATATAATCACCGCCTGAAACCACTTTGACATTGCCGAGGTCGGCGGTCCCTTTGCGAATCAGTTCCAAACGATCTGCGAACGGGAACATCGAACGGTCTTCCTGTACGGCAAACAATACGACATCATCGCACTGTTGCGACGTGTACTCGATCAAAGCGCGGTGACCTTTGGTAAAGGGGTTGCAGTTCATGACAATGGAACCGCGCACCGGACCAGCCGGTTCACCGACGATTTTTTTCGTTTTTTCTAAAAATTCCGCCAGCGTATCGTCACCGGATTCCAGCAGAGCGGCATACGGCTCCGCTTTCGCAACGCAGGTAAAGCCGGAGTGTTCAAAAACCGGTGCTTTTTCCGGTTTCGTAAAGATCTGATAGCTGGTGATGCCGCGGCGTTTCGCTTCCGCCATCAGGTGGTCGAGAATGCGGTGCGTAAGACCCTGTCCCTGGTATTCAGGATCGATGGCAATGTTGCGCAAAACACGGCCGCTCAGCGAGCCGGTGGCGATCAGGCGTTCACCGTCAAAGATCCCCATGGAATAGTCGATATTCCCCGAAAAAGTCAATTCAAAACCGGCCAGAAAATTCATCAGACGTTGGTGCATGGCAGCGTCTTGTAAGTTGATTTCACGTTCTGTATACATCAGCGGTCTCCTTTGCATAAGTTTACTTTATTATACCAAATTCACAGCCTTTGGGGCATGCGCGGTTTTCCCGCGACATGGGAGAAATAAGAAAGCAAAAAGGTCCCCAGCGAACCGGGGCCCTTTGGTTTTTTTATTTACGATGCGACCGACTCTCTACCGGTCCGCGCGCGTAGTGGACGCGCGCGTTTTCCCGAATGTCCGGCTCGCTCGTGTCGATGTCGCCTGTTTAGACCTCGTCATGACGAACGACAACGCCTTCTTGATACGCATCATCTTCGCTTTCATCATGACGGACATCATCATGGCGAACGATCGTTTCCGGCGGGTCGTTGCGGACTACGCCGTCAAAATACGCGCCATCTTTAAGAGCGGCGCGTTCCAAATGAGTCTCCTCGCCAGCGGTCTTTGAAGCAGTATCATAATCATCGTATGTACAAGCCATGGTAATCCTTTCCGCAATAATAGTTCCACCGACATAATGGAAAAAAGTTTGATTTTTATTTTTCGCCGTGCAAAATCTCGGCGATTTCTTTGCAACCGGCGCCGTTGTCACGCGCTTTTTTCGCGCGTTCTACCCGTTCTGCGTAGGCGCGGTGCGCCTCATCGTTCGGCACGGGGTCATCCCATTTGCGGTTCATGATCGTTTGGAAAATCACATGGCATTCATCTGTCGATTTTCCCGCCGCTTTGGCGGCTTCCACATGTTTCATCGCCGACTCATAGCGGGCGCGTTCATGCGGATTCATTTTGCTGACATCGTATTTACTGTGCGGACAACTCATAGTACGCCTCCTTCATTCATTTACCTGCTTTCATTATAGCATGTGCATCGAAAAACGGTCGTTCTTCGTGCGGCATAAACCGCGAATTGCAAAATCGACTCAAATTTCCAGTGGTTGTATAATAAAAAAAGAAAATGTTCGAAGGAGGCTTATTATGCGTGAAATTTCCGTAACAGAACTGCAAGTCACCCCGCAAATGATCGGTGATGAATGGTGGCTGGTAACCGCCGGCGATAAAACGAAAGGCTACAATACGATGACCGCGAGTTGGGGACATGTCGGTGTCATTTGGCAACGCCCGACGGCGATCGTGTATATCCGTCCGCAACGTTACACCAAAGAATTTATGGATCGCGCGGATCGGTACACGCTTTCTCTTTTCGGCGGCGACTATAAAAAAGAGATGGGTTACTTGGGCAGCCATTCAGGACGCGATGAGGATAAAGTCGCCAAAGTCGGTCTTACTCCTGTTTTTGAAGAAGACTATACCTACTTTGCGCAAGCCGAGACAGTGATCGTTTGCCGCAAATTATATCGGGCGCCGCTGCTTCCCACCGGATTTATCGACGCGCGGATCATCGATGAGCATTATCCTGACGGCGATTTCCATGAAATCTACATCGGCGAAATAGAAAAAGTTCTCGTGAAAGAATAAGCGCGCGTAAAGCGCGGTAAAAATAACGTTCACACAACGACGATGCGCGGGATGAAATAAAAAACGCCGCCGAACTTACCGGGCGGCAGTGAATTTTACTTCACTCATCAAGTCGTCAGCTTACGGCTTTTACGAATATGAAAAAAAGGAATAGAAAAAGAGTTCCCACGTGCGTTCGGCTAAGATGCCGGGCCCTATCGTGGGCAACTCTTTTTCTACGTTTAGGATACATGACGCGGTAATATATGTCAAGAGCAACGAGAAAACATGGCGCAATGATAAGTTTTCTCATGTCACCGTGCGCGCTGTAAATCGCCGCCATAATATCGCTTGATTCGACCTTGGTCGGCATGCGTTTTCAGAGGACTTTTATTTAGGTCGACCTTTTTTTCGCGCGCGGAGATAACTCGAAAAAGGATCGCGCGTGGCGGTGCATGGACACCGACAGGCATGAAAAAGACCCGCGATATCGCGGGTCTTTTGACATTATCGGTAATTCATTTACTTGGCATTATGTTGACCGAAAGTAAATGGCGGAGAGAGGGGGATTCGAACCCCCGGTACGGTTTGCGCCGTACACATGATTTCCAATCATGCACCTTCAACCACTCGGACACCTCTCCGCGTGCATGAATACTCTCCTAGTGTAGCGAATTTAGAGGCGATTGTCAATTTTATTCTATATTGGAATAAAAAGTTGTTTTGCCGTCGCGCGCTCGTCGCTTGCCTTTGATATAAAAAAGCCACCCGGAGGGTGGCTTTTTTGAAGTTAAATCGTACCGACTAAATTTTTACCCGGTTTCAACGTTTCCGCGCCTTTATGCCAACGTGCGGGGCATACCTGGTCGCCGTGTTCGGCAACGAATTGCGCCGCTTCTACTTTGCGAACCAATTCTTCCGCATTACGGCCGAGGCCGTCCGCGTGAATTTCCAAAGCCTGAATGACGCCTTCCGGATCGATGACGAAGGAACCGCGTTGCGCGCTGCCTTCATCTTCCGTCATGACATGGAAGTAGCGAGCCAATTTGCCGGTCGGATCACCGATCATTTTGTATTGAACTTTCTGAATGCTCGGGGATTCTTTTGCCCAAGCCATATGAACGAAATGCGTATCGGTCGAAACGCTGTACACTTCGCAACCTAATTCCTGCAATTTTTCATAGTGATCAGCCAAGTCCGCCAATTCCGTCGGGCATACAAAGGTGAAGTCGGCCGGGTAAAAGAAGAAAACCGCCCATTTTCCCAAAACGTCCTCATGGGTGAGTTGCTTCAATTCGCCCGCCTGATAGTAGTCTGCCTTAAATTCCGGTAGCTTTTTCCCAATCATGCTCATTGTTACATTCCTCCTTATGTTTAATATGAATGATGCTCATCTTTAGTATAGTCATTATATGCAAATAAATCAATATAGGCCGCGAAAAAATTTGACTTATTTACGATACAAACTCTTTTTATCCTCGGTGGTACGCCGTTTGGCATACCGGTAGCAATCGATAGCGATGCAAAAAAGAACCAGGGCGAGAACCAGACCGTTACCGATGTTCAAGCCGACGTTGTTGATATGGTAAATCGTGTACATGAAGGCGACAGCCATTGTACCAACTTTGATTTTGTCCATGTGAATCCCTCCTTTTGCTATTGTAGCATACATAAAATCATCATGCGGCAAGGGAACAGGAAGTTTCTTTATACGAAGTATCAATTTTAATAATAATAATAACATTATTATCTTTATTTATTAAATCATTTATATATAGGGAAATAAAAATTTAAGTGAAATGGAAAAGTAAAATGGCGCTGAAAAAGAATGTTTAATTTACGAAATATAAACAAACATGATTAATGCTCAAAAAAATAGCTGTTTAATCATCATTGATAACTTTACGGGCGGGGATAAGGGACAACACGGGTGTCAGGCCCTGCCCGCGTGGACAGAAAGAGCCCCGCGCATTATAATAAACTTAATATCATCCTGAAAGGAACGAATCTGCATGCAGGTACAGACGCATTCCCGATTATTATCGCAATGGTGTAGCGGGTTATTATATGCGGCGGCTTTTTTTATGCCCTGGTGGCAAATGGGACTGGAGTTTTCATTATTTGCGGCATGCGCCGTTATGGCGGTTCTGCTCTGGCGCGAGCCGGCCCGTTTGCGCGCCTTGCGTTGGCCGGGAGTGGCGCTCATGCTGTTTGTCGCTTGGGCGTATTGCACCACATGGCTGGCGCCGGAACCTTCCACCAGCGCATACAATTTTTTTTATCGCTGCGGCACCTACGCGGCGATGTATTTACTAGTGACGTGGCAGTTACGCACGCGCGAGCAATGCGTACATTTTTTAAGCTATTTGTTGGCCGGCGCGGTCATTGTATGTGTCATCGGCATGTATCAGTATTTCCTCGGCGGGTTTGACGGCTTTACTATGGAATGGGTGGATCGCGAACGTTTTCCGCTACTGCTGCGTCGTATGTACAGTACGCTGGGAAATCCCAACTTGCTGGGGGCGTATTTGTTGATTATTGCGAGCGTGCTGGCGAGTTTTACTGCGATCTATGAGCGCGGATACAAACGTTTGCTGATGGCGGCATTTTTGCTGCTGATATTGCTGGTGCTATTACTGACGTATTCGCGGGGGGCGTGGGTAAGCATGCTGGTGGTGCTCATCGCCACCGCTATTATCTATGACGGAAGGGTCGCTTGGGGCTTGTTGGCCGTGCCCGTGTTTCTTTGGTTGCATCATGGACAAATTACGGAGCGTTTCATCTCTCTTTTTCACGGTGGTGATACGTCCGTGGACCTGCGCTTTGCGTTTTGGCGCAGTACCTGGCAAATGATCGGCGATCATTGGTGGACCGGCATCGGCTGGGCGGCGTTTCCGCTTGTGTATCCCCGCTATGATTACTATATTCAGGATCCGTCGATTGTGATTTATCACGCACATAATTTATACCTGACGCTATTGGCGGAGACAGGAATCATCGGTTTCGCGCTATACATGTTGGCCTTTTGGGGCCATGGCGTTTTGGCCTGGCGCGGCTATCGAACAAGCGTCAGCCACCTTGCGCGGGCACTGTCTTTGGGAGTGCTGTTGGCTGTGGTCGGTATGAGTATCAACGGACTGTTCGATTACAACTTTTTCCACCGGACGGTGGCACTTACATTTTGGACATTATGCGCATTGCAAAGTGCACTGAGCCGTTTGGGACAACGCTGAAAAGAAAAAATTAGAAAGGTTTGGAAACATTAAGAAACGCATGAATATGCGTCATAATGAAAGCAAATAACAAGGTTTACAATTAATCAACAATATTTTGTAACAACCATCGAGCCACGTTTTAAAGAAACTTAGAAAGATTAGAGAACAAATAGTAATGATTGACAAGGAAAAATTCATCGACTATCATATAGGCGAACAACATGTGAGGGTCTGATTTACAAGGCTTTTCGCAAAAATACGGAGTTGGTCTACAAGGGAGGGAATTCAAGAACTTAGGAAACGCCAGATTTATCGCATTGCGGTATCGTTGACTATTTCTCTTCCCTCAAAAGGATATTGTCGACGGCGGCGATATCCTTTTTTGTTTCTCGGAACTATGTATGACATAGTGCGTTTCGTTGTTTTTTTAGGAGATGGTAAAGGGAATGGATATTAACGACATTCGCGACAGAATTCGGTGTAAAGATCTGCTCGGCAAAGTCATGACCGCAGAAGAAGCGGCCGCCATGATTCACCCGAATGATCATATCGGTATCAGCGGATTTACACCGTCCGGTTACCCGAAAGCAGTGCCACTCGCATTGGAAGAACGGATTAAGAAAGAGCAGTTCAAAATTGATCTGTGGACCGGCGCCTCGGTCGGCCCGGAAGCAGACCAGGCTCTGGTTGAATGTGACGGTATGAACCGCCGCTTCCCGTACCAGACAAACGATGTACTGCGCAAAGCTATCAACGCCGGTAAAGTACATTACATCGATATGCACTTGAGCCACGTAGCGCAGCAAGTACGCACGGGCTTTTTTGGTGACTTGGACTGGTGTATCATCGAAGTATGCGCGATTACCGAAGAAGGTCACCTGATTCCGACGACCGCTTTGGGTAACTCGCCGGTATATGTCACGGAAGCGAAAAAAGTCATCATCGAAGTGAACACTTCGCAACCGCTCGAATTGGAAGGCATGCATGATATTTATCAGCCGGCCAACCCGCCGCACCGCAAACCGATTCCGATCGAATCAGCCGGTGATCGCATTGGTACCCCGTACATCGAAGTGGACCACAGCAAAATTGCTGCGATCGTACCGTGCGACATCACCGACAAAACACGCCCGTTCGCCCCGATTGGCGACGACGCGAAGAAGATGAGCGGCAACCTCATCGACTTCTTGCAAAACGAAGTAAAACACGGCCGCTTGCCGGAAAACCTGCTCCCGTTGCAATCCGGTGTAGGTAACGTAGCAAACGCCGTAATCAGCGGTTTGGTCGATTCCCCGTATGAAAACCTGACCGTATACACGGAAGTCATCCAGGACGGCATGTTCGACCTGATTGACGCCGGTAAATTGACGATGGCCTCGGGCACGAGCCTTTCGCCCTCGCCGGACGGACTGAAACGTTTCTACAAAGGTATCAAAGGATATCGCGATAAGATCGTTCTGCGTCCGCAGGAAATTTCGAACAACCCGGAAGTCATCTGTCGCTTAGGCGTTATCGCGATGAACACCGCGCTCGAAATGGACATTTACGGCAACATCAACTCGACGCACGTATCGGGCACGAAGATGATGAACGGCATCGGCGGTTCGGGCGACTTCGCTCGTAACGGCGGCTTGAGCATCTTCTTCACGAACTCGATCGCGAAAAACGGCGACATCTCCTGTGTCGTACCGTTCTGCTCGCACGTCGACCATACGGAACACGACGTACACGTCTACATTTCCGAAATGGGCGTTGCCGACGTTCGCGGCCTCTCGCCGAAAGAACGCGCTCGCGTGATTATCGAAAACATTGCGCACCCGGATTACCGTCCGGAATTGATGGACTATCTGCAACGTGCGGAAAAAGCTTGCGGCTACTCGCAAACCCCGCATATTCTCAAAGAAGCATTTGATTTCCATCAGCGCTTAGCCGATAACAAGAGCATGAAAAAGCAGTAAGACCCGATCCCTCTATGGACTTACCCGCATCGTTGAAAAGACAGCTTAAGCTGCGGCTGCGTTGTGGTTAGTCAGTCTCGCAAGAGACCGATATATATTTATATTTTTTAGGAGGATGATGAACACATGGCTAACGAATCCTTGAAGGCCAAGTTGGAGGCATACGAAGAAACAGTTGCTAAGATGTATGCCAAGTACCCGGAACGTCCGAATATGAAGCACAACAAAGTCTACACCCCGCTCGATATCGAAGGGTTTGACTATGAACGCGACCTGGCTTTGCCGGGCAGCTACCCGTACACCCGTGGCGTACAGCCGACGATGTACCGCGGCCGTCTCTGGACAATGCGTATGTATGCCGGTTTCGCTACGGCCGAAGAATCCAACCAACGTTACCGTTACCTGATTGAAAACGGTGCGACGGGTCTTTCCTGCGCATTCGACTTGCCGACCCAGATCGGTTACGACTCGGACGATCCGATGAGTGCCGGCGAAGTCGGTAAAGTAGGTGTTGCGATTGATACGCTCGCCGACATGGAAATCCTGTTCGACCAGATCGACTTGGGTAAAGTTTCGACCTCGATGACGATCAACGCTCCGGCGTCTGTCCTCTTGGCGATGTACATTGCCGTTGCGGAAAAACAGGGCGTATCCCCTGACCAGCTGCGCGGCACGATCCAAAACGACATCCTGAAAGAATACGCGGCTCGCGGCACCTACATCTTCCCGCCGAAACCGTCGATGCGTTTGATCACCAATATTTTTGAATACTGCTCGCAGAACGTTCCGAAATGGAACACAATTTCGATCTCCGGCTACCACATCCGTGAAGCTGGTTCGACAGCGGCACAGGAAATCGCTTTTACGATCGCTGACGGTATCGCATACATCGAAGCGGCACTGAAAGCCGGCATGGAAATCGACGAATTTGCAGGTCGTCTGTCCTTCTTCTGGAACGCGCACAACAACGTACTCGAAGAAGTTGCGAAATTCCGTGCATCCCGTCGTCTTTGGGCGCGCATCCTGAAAGAACGTTTCGGTGCGAAGAAAGACAAATCCATGAAACTGCGTGTACACACGCAGACCGCAGGCTCGATGTTGACGGCGCAACAGGTCGACAACAACATCGTTCGTGTAGCGTTGCAGACCGCAGCGGCTGTTCTCGGCGGCACGCAGTCCTTGCACACTAACTCCCGCGATGAAGCGTTGGCATTGCCGACGACGGAATCCGTACAAATCGCATTGCGCACGCAGCAGATCGTTGCGTACGAATCCGGTTTGGCTGACGTAGTCGATCCGCTGGGCGGCTCGTACTATGTAGAAGCGTTGACCAATGCGATCGAAAAAGAAGCGGAAGATTACATCCGTAAGATCGACGAAATGGGCGGCGCGGTAGTCGCTATTGAAAAAGGTTACATCCAGAAAGAAATTCAGGAATCGGCATATCGTTGGCAGATGGAAGTTGAATCCGGCGACCGTATTATCGTTGGCGTCAACAAATTCCAAGTCGAAGAAAAACCGGTCGAAGGCTTGCTGAAAGTCGACGCTTCGGTTGGCGAACTGCAGTCCAAGAAATTGGCTAAAGTTAAAGCTGAACGCGATCAGGAAGCTGTCAAGGCTACTTTGGAAGCATTGCGCAAAGGCGCCGAAGATGAAAGCGTCAACCTGATGCCGTTGATCCTCGACTGCGTACGCGCATATGCATCTTTGGGTGAAATCTGCAACGTACTGCGCGGCGTATTCGGTGAATACCAGGCGCACGCTACGGTTTAAGATACGCTATTGCTGAATGGATACGGGAGGTAACCAATTATGGCAGAAAAATTAATTCGTGTAATTGTTGCAAAACCGGGTCTGGATGGCCACGACCGCGGTGCTAAAGTAGTCGCTCGTGCGTTGCGCGATGCGGGTTTTGAAGTTATTTATACCGGTCTTCGTCAGACTCCGGAACAGATCGCGGAAGCGGCTCTTTCCGAAGACGTTGACGTAGTTGCGTTGAGCTTGCTCTCCGGTGCGCACGGCACGCTGTTCCCGCGCGTTATCGAACTCTTGAAAGAAAAAGGCTTGAATGACGTGCTCGTTATCGGCGGCGGCGTTATTCCGGTAGGCGATATCCCGGCACTGAAAGAAGCCGGCGTAAAAGCTGTCTTCACACCGGGCACTCCGACTACGAAGATCATCGAATTCATCAAAGAAAACGTTCAATAAGAAAGGATGGACGGTACCAGCTCCCGCTACGGCGGGAGCGTGGGGTCGTAATTGACCAAGGGGGGGCAAAACCATGGATTTAATGAAGGAATTCTGGAATGGATCCAGGCTGGCCTTGGCGAGGTCTATCTCTGCAGTCGAGAACGAAGCGGACGGATATGTCGATATACTTCGAGAAATCTATAGTCATACAGGTAATGCGCGGATTATCGGTATTACCGGCGCACCGGGCGCAGGCAAATCGACCCTGACCGACAAGCTGGTAAAACATTTCCGTAAACAAGGTAAGACTGTCGGCATTGTCGCAGTCGACCCGACGAGCCCGTTTAGCGGCGGTGCGATCTTGGGTGACCGAATTCGCATGAATGATTTGACATTGGATGAAGGCGTATTTATTCGGAGTATGGGTACGCGCGGAAGCTTGGGGGGACTCTCCAAGAAAACCGCGGATACGGTCAAGTTGATGGATGCATTCGGCATGGATGTCGTCGTGATTGAAACGGTTGGAGTCGGCCAATCCGAAGTCGATATCGTTAAGAATGCGGATACCACATTGGTTGTACTGGTACCCGGTTTGGGTGATGATATTCAGGCGATTAAAGCGGGCATTCTGGAAATCGGCGACGTATTTACGATCAACAAATGTGATCGTGACGGCGCGGACCGTTTGAACGTTGAAATTGAAATGATGCTCGATTTGAACTCGGAAGAGGTGGATTGGCGTCCGCCGATCAAACGCACCATTGCCAGTCGTGACGAAGGCGTGGCCGACGTCATTGAGGCGATGGAAGAACATCGTGAATTCTTAGAAGAGTCCGGTCTTCTGCAGGAACGCAGACACGAACGGACTGTCAATGAGATCATCGCGATGGTCAAAGAGCACATCTCCCGTCACGTAATGGAAAAAATTACGTCCTCGGGTGAATTTGATAACTACGTGGAACAAGTCTATGCAAGGAAAGTGGATCCTTACACAGTCGTTGAGTCCATCGTAGGAAACGCCATTAAATAATTTTAGTTTTTATTGCAAAAGGAGGAAAAGGTATGGCAAATTGGAAAGTTATGAATATCGACCATATTGGTATTGCTGTGGATGACCTGCAGAAAACGAAACAAGTTTTCCAGGAAACGTTGAACGTTCATCCGACCGCAGCAGACGAAACGGTGGAAGAACAGAAAGTCAACGTAAGCTTCTTCAAACTGGGTGACGCGGAACTCGAATTTTTGGAATCCACCAGCCCGGATGGCCCAATTGCCCGTTACATTGAAAAACATCGTAACGGCTTCCAGCATGTTGCTTTGCGTGTTGACAGCATCGACGCAGCTCTCGAAGACTTGAAAGCTCGCGGTGTTCGTCTGTTGGATGAAAAACCTCGCTACGGTGCCGGCGGTTGCCGCATCGCGTTCTTGCATCCGAAAGCTACGAACGGTCTTTTGATCGAACTTACGGAGCGTCAATAATAGGAGCATGCCGCCTCTGTGAGGCGGCCCTCCCTACCATTATTCGGAGGTGTAAGAATGTCGGTAAACCAGCAAAAAGTTGAATTACTTCATAAAAATTTGGAACACGTCCGCATGGGCGGTGGCCAAAGCCGTATCGACAAACAGCACGCAAAAGGAAAAATGACTGCGCGTGAACGTTTGGAAATCCTTTTTGACGAAGGTTCCTTCGTCGAAATCGGCGCTTTGGTAAAACATCGTTGCGTAAACTTCGGACAGGATAAAAAAGATCTTCCGGGCGAAGGTGTTGTTACCGGTTATGGTACCGTTAACGGCAAACTCGTTTACGCATTTGCGCAAGACTTCACGGTAGAAGGCGGCTCGCTCGGCGAAATGCACGCCAGCAAAATCGTCCGTGTCCTGCAGCTTTCGCTCAAAATGGGCGCACCGTGTGTTGGCCTGAATGATTCGGGCGGCGCTCGTATTCAGGAAGCGGTTGATGCATTGTCCGGTTACGGCCGTATTTTCTTTGAAAATACGATTGCATCCGGTGTCGTTCCGCAGATTTCGGCCATCATGGGACCGTCGGCCGGCGGCGCGGTTTACTCGCCTGCATTGACGGACTTCATCTACATGGTCGACGGCACCAGCCAAATGTTCATCACGGGTCCGGCCGTTGTTAAATCGGTCACCGGTGAAGACGTAACGGCGGAAAAACTGGGCGGCGCTATGACCCACAACAGCATTTCGGGCGTATCGCACTTCATCGCGAAAGACGACGAAGACTGCTTGAATCAGATCCGCTATCTCTTGGGCTTCCTGCCGAGCAATAACATGGAAGAAGCTCCGATTGTTGACACGGGTGATGACCCGATGCGTATGGACGAAAGCCTCAACACCTTGTTGCCGGACAACTCCAACACAGCGTATGATATGTACGATGTTATCAAGAGCATTGTCGACAACGGTGAATACTATGATGTACTCGCTCACTACGCGAAAAACATCATTACCTGCTTTGCCCGCTTTGACGGACAAACCGTCGGCATCATTGCCAACCAGCCGAAATTTATGGCCGGTTGCCTGGACATCAATGCATCCGACAAATCCAGCCGTTTCATCCGTTTCTGCGACGCTTTCAACATTCCGCTCGTAAACTTGGTTGACGTACCGGGCTTCTTGCCGGGCGTACAGCAGGAATACGGCGGCATCATTCGCCACGGTGCGAAAATGCTGTTTGCGTACTCGGAAGCGACCGTGCCGAAAGTAACGGTAATTACCCGTAAAGCTTACGGCGGATCGTACCTCGCGATGTGCTCCCAGGACTTGGGCGCGGACCAGGTATTCGCTTGGCCGACTTCAGAAATTGCGGTTATGGGACCGGCAGGCGCTGCCAACATCATCTTCCGGAAAGATCTGGACAAAGAACAGAAGACGGCAGAGTATGTGGAAGAGTTCGCCACTCCGTACAAAGCAGCTGAACGCGGCTTTGTTGACGCAGTTATCGAACCGAAACAAACGCGTCCGTACGTTATCAACGCGTTGGCCATGCTCGCCAGCAAACGCGAAGCCCGTCCTGCGAAGAAACACGCCAATATTCCGTTATAATCCCTTAGCGGCATAACGAGACATAGGAAAATCTAAAGAGAAAGGATGGGTGTGAATGGGAAGTGAACTGAATCCTTGGGTATTTATGCTGATCAACATGTTCATTGTATTCGCTGTGTTGATTATGCTTTGGGGACTCATGACGATCATTCGACTTGTGGATCCGACCGGGGAAAAAAAGTCGTCTCCTAAACCGGTAGCGAAAGCGGCGCCTGCCGCGGCAGCAGCTGCGGCTCCGGCAGCGACGTCGACTGCGTCCGGCAATGATGAAGTGGTTGCGGCTATTACCGCAGCAATAGTAGCAATGGGCTACTCGAGCACGCAAATTGCGTCCATTCGACCGGCCAAAAATACCGGTTGGACGGCAGCGGCGCGTCTGTCTGGAGTAGACAATTACTAAGCAATACCTTGTTTTGGAGAATTACTTTTTAGTAGGAGGATGTACAATGAGAAAATTTTCTGTAACCGTTAATGGTCAAGAATACGATGTAGAAGTCAACGAACTCGGCGCAGGCGCAGCTCCGAAAGCGGCTCCGGCCGGCGCGGAAACGGTAAAAGCTCCGATGCCGGGTAAAATCCTTTCCGTCGAGGTAAAAGAAGGTCAGGCTGTTAAAGCCGGCGATCTCCTCTGTGTCTTGGAAGCGATGAAGATGGCTAACGAAATCTATGCTCCGCATGACGCTACGGTAACAAGCATTATGGTCGCAGCCAATGCTACCGTACAAGCGGGCGACGATTTGATCGCGTTGGGCTAAAACCTCAACTTACCAGAAAACATAGAAGAGGAGATACAGAATGACTGATTTCATAGTAGCGGTGACTTCAGTATGGCATGACAGCGGCTTGATCGTCTTTTCCATCGGTAACGCGATCATGATCTTTGTCGGCATACTGTTGCTCTATCTGGCATTTGCCAAGGAATTTGAGCCGTTGTTGCTCGGACCGATCGCATTCGGTTGTATCCTTGCCAACTTGCCGAAAAATGGCTTTGAAGAAGGCGTTTTTGCCCTCATTCATGCGGGCATTCAGTTTGAAATTTTCCCGCCGTTGATCTTTATGGGGGTCGGCGCGATGACGGACTTCGGTCCGCTGATTGCGAACCCGAAAACCCTTTTGCTCGGCGCGGCGGCACAGATCGGTGTATTCGTTGCCTTGGGGGGCGCGATGTTCTTGGGCTTTACCGCTCCGCAGGCAGCTTCGATCGGTATTATCGGCGGCGCTGACGGCCCGACTTCGATTTACTTGGCTTCGAAATTGGCTCCGGAACTCTTGGGCGCGATCGCAGTAGCGGCGTATTCGTACATGTCCTTAGTTCCGTTGATCCAGCCTCCGATCATGAAATTGTTCACGACGAAAAAAGATCGTCAAATTGTCATGGAACAGCTGCGTGTTGTATCGCACTTTGAAAAAGTGGTGTTCCCGATCGCGGCTACGATCTTCATCAGCCTATTACTTCCGTCCATTACCGCACTTTTAGGTATGCTGATGTTCGGTAACTTGATCAATGAATCCGGTGTTACGCACCGTCTGTCCGATACGGCACAGAACGCGATGATGAACACCGTCACGATCTTCCTGGCATTGGGTACCGGTTGTACCATGTCGGCGGAAAGCTTCCTGAACGTTCAAACCTTGGAAATCATCGGTTTGGGTCTCGTTGCTTTCATCGCCGGTACAGCAGGCGGCGTTATCTTCGGTAAGCTCATGTTGCTGGTCGACGGCAAGACGAACCCGTTGATCGGTTCGGCAGGCGTTTCCGCCGTTCCGATGGCAGCTCGCGTATCGCAGGTTGTCGGTTCGAAAGCGAACCCGGCTAACTTCCTTCTGATGCACGCCATGGGTCCGAACGTTGCCGGCGTAATCGGTACGGCGGTA